>JAOUDU010000154.1 GCA_029859085.1 Gammaproteobacteria bacterium
GCCGTTGTAGGTCTGGTTATCCACCGCCACCAGGTAGTCCCAGTCCAGCCCCCCCATGCCACCCGGTATCTTGCCGAGGGGCGAGCGGGTCAGGTAGTCGAAGTCCTGGGTAAATAGGGACGGCAGCGGCTCGGGATGTTGCTGCCCGAACTGCAAGGTGGCGATTCGCACAGGGCCGTCCGACACCACCAGCTCCCGACGCAGCACCTCGCCCGTCGGCACATACTCCGCCACCAGAACCCAGCTGCCGGGTTCTGCATCCAGTGTGAATGCGCCGCTGTCGTCCACGGGGGGCGCAAGCTCGCGCCCCCGGGGGTCGATCGCGCTGAGGCGGGTGTCTTTCGCCACGGACTCACCGCCCTCCCCGGCCGCTGCACTCACCCTGCCGGAAATAGTCAGCACAGGGGCCAGGCCAACCGGCGCGGGTGGTGACAGCGCAACCAACCCCGCGACACTCCCCTCGAGGCGCCTGAAGCTCACCATCTGGCGGGTATTGCCGGAGGTGACGACCCAGCCCGGAGGGACCTCCACCTCGAAGCCGTAATCCGCACCGGCCTGGCTGATATCCGCATCATCTCGCTGCCAGGACATCTGGAAATTCGCAAAGCCGTTGATATTGGAAGGATGCTCCAGCGGTTGCGCTGCAGGCCGCTCCAGCTTTACCACAACGGAGCCCATCGGCAGGTCGCCCACATCGTAGCGCCCGTTGCGATTGCGATCGCGATAGGTGTAAAGGGAGATATTGAGCTTGGCCTGGTGCGGCGCGCTCCAATCGCGCGATTGGTAGGGTGCAGCGGCCGGCTCCGGCGGCCGCGCGGGTACAGTTTCTTCACGGGAGAAGGCGAGCCACAGCAACCCGATCGCGGCTGCGAACAGGGCAGCGGCCAAAGCCTGTCGAACATCAGGCACTTTCACAGCGTGCCGCCCGGCTTCACTGCGGGCTGTACCAGGGCGCCACCGACTGCGACGGGTGCAGGGCGATCTGGTCCCACTGCCTGAAAACAGCCGGGTCGAGTAACGGATCGGCCGTGCGCACACGCCACTGCATCAGTTCAGCCAGCAGGCGCTCCCGGTCGGCCCTGCGCATGGGCCGGTTCACCAGGTTGACCTGCTCCCCGGGATCCTTTGCCAGATCGAAAAGTTGTATTTGTTCCGGGACACCCCCCCGCGCCAGGTGGTCGATCAGCTTCCACCTGCCGTCGGTCACGGCACGCACCGGCGTCCACAGCTCGGGTGTGTGGAAATTTTCCTCGGTAAAAAGATATTGGCGCCACGCCACCTGCTCGCCCCGCAGCAGCGGCGTGAGATCCATGCCGGAATAGTGCGCAGTGTTCACGGGCATTTTGGCGCCTGCCAGCCGCGCGATCGTTGGCATGATATCCACCATCGATACCAGCTCATCGCGCACCTGGCCCGCTTTTACCCCGGGGCCGGCGATGATCAGCGGAACGAGGGTCCCGGCCTCGTACAGCGTGGTCTTGGCACGCGGGAACGCCGGTCCGTTATCGCTCCAGAATACGATGATGGTATTTTCCAGCCGTCCCGCCTTGCGCAACTCGTCGATGACCCGACCCACAATCGAATCCAGCCTGGACACGCTGTTGTAATAGTCGGCGGTCTCCTGCGCCGCATTGGGGCCCTTGTCCGAACTCCAGCTGAAGGGTTTTACCTGGTCGGCAGCGATCGGATTGCGGGGAAGGCCGCCGTGCTGGCGCTCAAACGGGGGGTGCGGGTCCACCAGGTCGATCTGGATATAAAACGGCCACCCCTGGGCCTGCTGGAAGAAGCTCGCGGCTTTTTCCCCGACGACATCGATGTCCCGGGTCCAGGGAGAGGATGTCTCAAGGGTCAGCGCATCGAAAAACCGGAATGCGGATAAAGGGGCGACGTGCAGTTTTCCCGCCAGGGCGGTGAAATACCCGAGCTGCTCTTTCAACAACCCCGGCGTGGCCGGCCACTCCCTGGTCATGCCGAAACCCATATGGGCCAGCCCGATCTGCCCGTTCTGGTGGGGATACAAACCCGTGAGGAAAGACGAGCGGCTCGGGCTGCACGATGGCTGCGTGACATAGGCCCGGGTAAAACGGGTGCCGCGGGTGGCGATCGCATCAATATTCGGCGTGGGAATGGTAGTGTCGCCGTAGCTCCCCAACTGGTTTCCCAGGTCGTCCGCCGTGATCACCAGGATGCTGGGTGTGCCGGGCCCGGGATCTGTTGAGCAGGAAGCGAGAATCGGCAGCAGCGCGCTGATGAGCAATACCAGGAGAGATGTAAATCGCATAAGGTCCTATGGTGCCGGGTCCGGGGACGAGCAGGTCGATCTGGGGGGGTTTTAACACGCGGCAGGTATAATACCCGATTGGTGGGGTACTGGTCGCGAGGATTTATCCCGCAACCAGTTTTTACGCAAGGAAAGCCGCCTGCCCGGCAGTGAAGGTCTCAGGCCGCGGCGGGAGGGCGCTGGAGCCCACCGGGCAGGCAGAGATCAGCCGCGCATCGCTCTGTGCCGCTGCCGAGGGTAACCCGGCTGATCGCTGCTGCCATGTCGATAAAGCACCTACTTGACGTTCAGGTATCTCTCGGTGAGTTTGTCGATCGACCAGGAGTCCGGCGTCTGGCTGGGCGGATACTCCTTGAAGGTCGACAGGAACTGGGCCATCACGCCCACGCCCCTGTAACCCTGGGCCGCCTTGCTGATCATCCAGTCCCAGTAGGTATTGGAATTGTGATCGGCGCGCTCGAAGGGGTCCCGGCGCAGGTTGAAGATCTTGAACATGCGCAACGTCACGAAGGGCTCCGCCCACAAGGCCATGGTTTCGGCCCGGTTCTCGGCAAAGACGAGTTTCCAGTCATCAACCCGTATACCGACAGGCATACCGCTGTCCTCCAGGTAGATATATTCGCGGCGGGGGGCTTTTTCGACCTGGCCGGTCAGGTAGGGCAGGAAGTTATAGCCATCGAGGTGCAGTTTCGCTTTCTTGTTGCCCACCTGCTTGCCCTTGAGCAGGTCTTCCTTCAGCGTGGAATCGCCGGCGATCGCGGCCAGGGTCGGCATCCAGTCCAGGTGCGACATGACCTGGTTGGATATCTGCCCGGGCTTGATCTTGCCTGGCCAGCGCACCATGGCGGGCACCCGGTAGGCGCCTTCCCAGTTGGTGTTTTTCTCGCTGCGGAAGGGGGTGACACCGGCGTCCGGCCAGGTATTGAAGTGCACGCCGTTGTCGGTTGAGTAAAACACGATGGTATTGTCGGCAATCTTCAGCTGGTCCAGCTGGTCCAGCATCTGGCCCACCAGTTTGTCATGGGCCACCATCACGTCGTTGTAATCACCCTGGCCCGAGAGGCCCTTGTTCTTCTCGGCTATATGGGTGCGAAAATGCATGCCGGTGGTATTCAGCCAGACGAAAAAGGGTTTGTCGGCCTTGACCGCCTTGTCGATGAATTTCTGGGCGCCGGCAACGAATTCCTCATCGGCGGTTTCCATGCGCTTGCGGGTCAGCGGTCCGGTGTCCTCGATGCGGCCGTCGGCGTAGGAGTGGATCACGCCGCGGGGCCCGAACATCTTGCGAAACCCGGGATCGGCCGGGTAATCGGGATCCTCCGGCTCTTCCTCCGCGTTCAGGTGATACAGGTTGCCGAAGAACTCGTCGAAACCGTGGTTGGTCGGCAGGAATTTGTCCTTGTCACCCAGGTGGTTCTTGCCGAACTGCCCGGTGGTATAACCCTCGTCCTTGAGCACCTCGGCGATCGTGATGTCCCGGTCCTGCAGGCCCATCTCAGCGCCGGGCAGGCCCACCTTGGTGAGACCTGTGCGCAGGCCGGACTGGCCGGTGATAAACGTTGAGCGGCCGGCGGTGCAGCTCTGGTCGCCGTAGTAATCGGTAAAGCGGATCCCCTCGCTGGCGATGCGATCGATATTGGGCGTGTGGTAACCCATGATGCCGTCGCTGTAGGCACTGATATTGGTGATACCGATATCGTCACCCCAGATCACCAGGATATTCGGTTTGTCCGCCGCCTGGGCGGATACGGTCAACGCTGCGCCCAGCAACAAAAACAGAGGCGCCAGGATATGTCGGTAGCTCATGCTTATCTTCCTTATTGGTAACTTTGCGGGTTTTGCGCCCGGCAACGCTCCCGGCCCGCCCGCAGGCGGAACCGATCGCGATCGGGCCGGTCAGTATGGTCGAATCACACCAAATTTCAACCGGCGCGCCAAAACGGCAATATTTACGCAGCTTCACGCCCTTCGGACATTGCACTGTCACAATAAATGACTACCATGGCGCCGCCCTGGCATAAGACTTGCTGTACCTGCCTCCAGGGGGAACAAAAGCACGGTTTTGCCGTCCAACTGCCCCATGAACGCCCGCAACTGACGGGGCAGCGCACCAACTCTGTGCGCAGTTCAACCAATGCACCAGAAGCCGGGACTCCATTGCCCGGAAGGATGTTGAAATGGAAACCAACCAAGCAAGCAGCACCGCAAGCACAGGGCGCTTCCGCCGGACCGTCGACGACCTGATCGTCGCCGAGATGTTCCTGGTCCAGGCCACTATAGAGAGCGCTACCGCTATCGTTGATGGCCTGTCCTCCCTGGGGCGCCAGATCACTACTCCCGATGAAGCCGGGCTCGCGCCGGCGGACTCCGTCGGCCAGGCCCTGCAGCGGATTGCCGATAACGCCATGGAGCCCTACTCCAGCCGCTACCGCTACCTGCGGGGACTGAAAGCCAGCGAAGACTGATTCGCCCGCAGGGACACCACCCGCCCGTTTCACACTGGCGAAAAAAAGCCGGGCAATGCCCGGCTCGTGCACCCGGCCAGCGCTGCTAGAAATTCAACCTCGCATCCAGTCCATATGACATGGGATTGCCGAAATAACTGACCGTCCAGAGCCCGAATGGAATGGTGTTCTGGCGATACTCCTCATCCGTCAGGTTCTTGCCCCAAAGCGAAAACTGCATGGTCATATCGGATCCCACCGGTACCTCGCTCAAAATCAGATTGGCATTCACTATCTCGTAGCTGTCTATTTCAGCCGTTGCGTTCTGGCTCGGCTCGACATAGGGCACGTAGTTGTCGTTGTAGCTCCAATCCATGTGCAGGGCCAGGTTGCCCCAGCCCCAGGTGCCAACAGTCCAGTCCAGGGCGAGCGAGGCCATATTTTCAGGCGCATAGGGCACATCTTTCAGGTCTTTGACGTCGACACCGTTTTCAATAAACTCGTCGTATTCCGCGTCGAGGTAGCCATAATTAGCCGACAACTGCAGGCTTTCAACCACCTGGTAGACGAATTCAACCTCGAATCCCTGCATCGTCGCCCCACCGGCATTCTCCACGTTGGAGGCCGCGCCACCGGATCCCTCGAGGAAAATGGAGAACTGCATATCGGAGATATCGTTGTAGAAGACCGCCGCGTTCAACTGGATGCGATCATCCAGCAGGCGCGATTTCATGCCTAACTCGTAGGCAATCACTTCCTCTGGTTCGTAACCTTCATGAAAGGTCTCCGCAGTGGGCGCCTCGCCATTGAAACCTCCCGACTTCCAGCCCTGCGCCACCTTGGCGTAGGCGTTGACATCATCACTGAAGTCCCATCCGGCAATAAACGTGCCTGATGTGTTATTCCAGCTGTCGGAATCGTCCTCGTCAAAGGCGCCGAGAGGGCCGCCATTGCCCGAGGTGTTGGGATGCACTATGTACTGGTCCCGATTTTCATCGGTGTAGCGCAGGCCGGCCGTCAGGGTCAGCTGATTCAGGGAAGCCGGGCGCCATTCTGCCTGGCCGAACGCAGCGACCGAATCGTTGTTCAGGCCGTATTCATTATCATCCGTCGGGACTCCGAACAGGCCGAAAAAAGTAATGGGATTCTTAACGTCGGCTTTTTCCTCGAAATAATACAATCCCAGCACGTAATTGACGGTATCGGTCGTGCCCAGCAGCTGGAATTCCTGGCTGAACTGTTCGTAGTCGATATCCCGCGACGAGTGAAACAGGTCCATGGGCGAGCCATCGATGTCGATCAGGTCCTTGTAGTTCGTTTCGCGGTAGGCGGAGATGGATTTCAGTGCCACATCACCCATGAAGCCCCAACTGCCCGCATCCCAGTCCAGGAAAAGGCCGTGCCCACTGGTTTCAGAGTTTTCCTCTCCCGCCCAGTCGTTGCTGATTTTGCCGGCGTTGTCATTCGCCGAGACGGTGTAGAGGTTCAGCAACGGCGCCAGGAAACCCACGCCAACTGCGTCAAAGGCCGCCTGGTTGACATCGGTCAACTGCCCCTTGGAGGGCTCCTGGTCACGCTGGCTGGAATCATAGGAATAACGCGCACGGAAGGTATCGGTCGCGTCAAAAACAGCATCGACCCGCCACACTTCGCTGTCGAGGTTGTTAAATTCATTGCCGGAACGGGGATTCACGAAGGGATTGTTACCGCCCGAGGGGTCGGAGTCGACATTGTCATAGAAACCATCCCGCTTGCCATACAGGTACGCGGCGCTGGCGCGGAAACCACCCAGCGTGCCGGTAT
>JAOUDU010000155.1 GCA_029859085.1 Gammaproteobacteria bacterium
GGTGCTGGAGGACTGGATGATTTTCACCGGCAAACACAGGGCAGCCGCCGCGGCGGACGAGAACAGCATCTACACCGGGAATGAAATTGCCTGAGGCCGAATGAATTCGGCCCTACGTGGGGTCGAATTTATTCCACCAACACTGGCACTGCTGAGGCCGAATGAATTCGGCCCTACGTGGGGTCGAGCTTTTTCGACCACCTGACACTGTAGGGTCGAATTTATTCGACCACCACGCTCGCTCAGTTCTCCCCCGCCAGCCGCCGCTTGGTATGGCCGGTGGCGGTGGCCTGGAGGGGATCGTCCGGCCAGGGGTGCTTGGGATAGCGCCCTTTCATTTCGCGCTTCACCTCCTGGTAACCGTTGCGCCAGAAACTCGCCAGGTCGCGGGTCACCTGCAACGGCCGCTGCGCCGGCGACAGCAGGTGGACCAGCAGCGCCACCCTGCCATCCGCCACGGTCGGGGTTTCCTCGCAACCGAACATTTCCTGCAGCTTTACTGCCAGCACCGGGGGGTTCTGGCAGTAATCGATCGGAACCACCGATCCCGAGGGCACCGCGATCCGCTCCGGGGCCAGGCGCTCAAGATCCAGCGGCAGTGGCCACGGCAGGCGGCCGTGCAGAATCGCCTTGAGGTCCAGCTTCTGGAAATCCTCCAGTCGTCGCACCTCCCCGAGGTAGGGCAGCAACCACTGTTCCAGCTCGGCCAGCAGGGCCGTGTCCGACAGGTCCGGCCAGCGGGTGTCGCCACCACCCGCGAGATCGGCCTGGCGCAGCAGCGTGACCCTCGCGCGCCACTGGCGCAGGGCCGGAGTCCAGGGCAGGGTATCGAGTCCTTTCTTGCGCAGCATACCCAGCAGGGCACTGCTGCGAGCCTCCGCAGACACCTGGGCCAGCGGCTCGCTGCTGAGGAGGATTTTGCCTATCAGGCGGCGTTTCTGGGCGACAAACTGGTTGGACCTGTAGTCCCACTCCACCAGCTCCTCTTCGTGCACCAGGTGCGAAAGAATGGCATTGAAACTGTCGGGGTCCAGCACACTGGCCCCGTAGATACGATCGGTCGCCTCGCCCGCGTGGCCGCCGATTTCCGCCACCGCCAGCCAGGGCGAGCCCACCAGGGAGTCCTCCGCCGCCAACACAGCGCTGCGACCGTTGCTGAGCAGGTAGCGGGTGCCGTCACCCCCGTCGCGCAGCCGGGCAATGCGGTCCGGGTAGGCGCTGGCGAGCAGCACGCCGACCACGTTACGCAAAGCGACCCCGATGGCTGCCCTGCCCGCCTTGTGAAACTGGTGGTCCAGGCCGAGCCGGGCGAGATTGCGACCCTGTTGCCAGACCCGCTTGAACCAGCCCTGCAACTCGGGTGGGCACGGTCGCTCGCCCATCAGCAGCGCGAGGCCAAGGGCTATATCCGAGTCCTGCTCCGCCAGCGGGTTGCGCTCTGACAGGATGGCGGCAAGCAGGCAGGCGGTTTCCAGGGCGTTGATATCGCCACCGACCAGCAGCATATGGGCCAGGCGAGGATGCACCGGCATCTGCGCCATGCGCACGCCCTGCGGGGTCAGCTGGTACCTGCCCTCCCGGTTGCGATAGACGGCGCCGCAGGTCTCCAGCACCCCAATGCCCTGCTGGAAGGCAGGGTCCGGCGGCGGGTCCAGCCAGGCCAGGTCGGCGGGCTGGTCCACGCCCCATGACAGCAACTGGAGGGCCAGGGGCGCCAGGTCGGCCTGCAACAATTCCGGGGTGGAATGGGCCACCAGTCGCCGGTCCTGCTCCTCACTCCACAGGCGGTAACAGTAGCCGGGGCCGAGCCGCCCCGCCCTTCCCTCCCGCTGCCGGGCGGAGGCCCTGGAGATGCGCCGGGTGGCCAGGCGGGTGGTGCTGGTCGCGCTGTCGAACACGCCTTCGCGCACCAGCCCGGAATCCACCACTACCTCTATGCCCTCGATCGTGAGGCTGGTCTCGGCAATATTGGTGGTCAGCACTACCTTGCGGCGGCCCGGCGGCGCGGGCTCGACCGCCTGCTGCTGGCGTTTGGCAGAGAGGTTGCCAAACAGCGGCGCGATCAATACCTGGTGTTCGCCCGCTGCGCGCAGCGCTTTGTCCAGCTCCCGCGCGACCTGCAGGATCTCGCGCTGCCCCGGCAGGAAAACCAGTATGCTGCCGCTGTGCGCACCCAGGGCATGCAACACCGCCTGGACGGTGGGCGGGGCGATGGGGTCGCGCAGCTGGTAGGGCAGCCCGTGGCGGGTGGTCACCGGGAACTGGCGCCCGCTGGAGGTGAGCAGGGGCGCGTTGCCGAGCAATTGCGCCACCGCCTCGCCATCGAGGGTGGCCGACATGACCAGCAACTTCAGCGGCGGCCCCTCCCGGAACAGCTCCCTGCCCTGCAGTACCAGCGCCAGGCACAGGTCCGAATCGAGGTTGCGCTCGTGGAATTCATCGAAAATGATCAGGCCGACATCCTCCAGCCCCGGGTCGCGCTGGAGACGGCGGGTGAGAATGCCCTCGGTTATCACCTCGATCCGGGTCTGGTCGCTGACGCAGGTATCGAGCCGGATCCTGTAGCCCACCGTTAGCCCGACTTTTTCCCCCAGTAACCCGGCCATGCGACCGGCTGCGGCCCGGGTGGCCATGCGCCGGGGTTCCAGTACCAGGATCTTGCGACCCGCCAGCCACGGCTCGTCGAGCAGTGCCAGCGGCACCACCGTGGTCTTGCCGGCGCCGGGGGGAGCCTGCAGAACCAGTTCATGACCCTCGCCCAGTCTTTGCCTGAGCTGGTCGAGGACATCGTTAATGGGCAGGTCGTAAGTATCTTCTGGAAGCATTGCGCCATCTTAGCCGAGGCCGGCCCCCGGGACCACGAATTCCATGCCCAGCCGGGGGCACTGGCAACGCTTGCCGGACCCCTGCGATGCTGGGCGCCTGCATCGCCAGCTGTTAAGCTGTGGCAAATTCCGGCGGAGGCTACGTGATGACACTTCTGGCAATCGGCGTATTGCTGTTCGCAGGGCTGCACCTGTTCAAGTCACTCGCACCCTCAACCCGGGCCGGCCTGCAGCAACGCCTGGGTGAGAATGGCTACAAGGGCATCTTTTCGCTGCTGGTACTGGGCTCAATGGCCCTGATCGTGTTCGGCTGGCGCAGCAGCGTACCCCAGTTCCTCTACAGCCCCGCACCGGCCCTGAAGATACCCGCCCTGGTGCTGCTGGCAGTCGCCTTCCTGCTGTTCGTGGTCAGCATGCGGCCGTCGCGCCTGCGCCGCCTCGTGCGCAACCCGCAACTCACCGGGGTGGCCCTGTGGGGTCTCGCCCACCTGCTGCTCAACGGCGACAGCCGGTCGCTGCTGTTGTTCGGTGGGATGGCGGCCTGGGCGGCGGTGGAGATCATTGCAATCAACCGCCGTGACGGTGTCTGGATAAAGGCCGGCGCACCAGCGCCCGGCACCGAACTGGTCAACCTCGTGATCGCGGGGATAGTGATTGCGCTGCTGGTTTACGTCCACCCGTGGCTGTCCGGGGTGGCGGTTACAGGCCTTCCACCGCAATGATGCGCGCGCTGCTGCAGGCCCTGCGCTGCGTCTCAAGGGACTGGTAGGGCGCGCTTGCATAGAACTCATCCACCGCTTCCAGCGACGGAAACTCCAGCACCACCAGCCGCCGGGGCTGGTAGTCGCCCTCATAGACCCTGAAGGGGCCACCTCGCGCAAGATAGCGGGCGCCAGCGGCGGCCAGCAGCGGCCTCACCGCCTGCTGGTAGGCCAGGTAGTGCTCGATATCGAACACCTCGAGATCCGTTATGACAAAAGCGGCCAACGGCAGTATCCACAGCACTTTATCGTTATGTGGGTAACATAAAGCAACGTGGCGAAAAAAAATTGTCCTGCGTCAATAAAACGGGCCCGGCCGTGCCGGGCAGGTTGGAGTGCAGATTCTGTTGCCGCACGCACCGCCAGGCTATTGCTGCGGCCTGATCAGGAACTTCTCGCCGGTGGCCTGCTTGCCGTACACGGCGAGGGCCTCCAGAGACAGGGTCTCGGCCAGCGAGATCTCCCGGGTGTAATGGCTGGCGAAAGTGGTCTTGATTTCACGCGCCACCCTGCCGCGCAATTCCATCATCTTTTCGATGCCGACTTTCTGCAGGAAGGGGAACAGCAACCAGCCGCTGAGGCTCCAGCTGAAGCCGAAGTTGCGGGTAAGGACGGTGGGGCTGCGGTCGAGACCGCCATAAATGTACACCTGCTTGAACACGTCCGAACCGTAGCGATTGTAAACCTTCATGCTGCTGGCCGCGGCGGCCTCCATGCAGGTGAGAATCTGGCCGGCGAGCTTGCCGCCGCCGGTGGCGTCGAATGCGATGGTGGCTCCGGTAGCCTTGAGCGCCGCAGTGAGGTCTTCCATGAAGCTGTCTGCGGATGAGTTCACGATATATTTCGCGCCCAGGTCGCGCAAAATCTTTTCCTGCCCGCTCTTGCGCACGATATTGACCAGGTCCACCCCGTCGGCGAGGCACACCCTGTTCAGCATCTGGCCAAGATTGGAGGCGGCGGCAGTGTGTACCAGGGCCTTGTGGCCTTCGCGGCGCATGGTTTCCACCATGCCCAGCGCGGTGAGCGGGTTGACGAAGCAGGAGGCGCCCTCGACGGCGGTGGTGCCCTCCTCCAGGGGCAGGCACTGGTGGACATTGAGGCAGCGGTAATGGGCGTACATTTCGCCGCCCACCATGCCGACGGTACGACCCAGCAGGGCCTGGGCTGCATCCGAACTGCCCGCGGCCACCACCAGGCCGGCGCCCTCATTGCCCACCGGCAGGGACTCGTTCAAGCGCCCTGACACGAGTCTCATCGCGCCATCCGGAATTGCCGCGGTCAGCACCGGGCGCTCCGGCGTACCGCTCGACTTGAAGGTGGCCGGATCGGCCGGGCCCACCAGCAGGGCGAGGTCGGACGGATTGATAGGCGTGGCATCGATACGCACCAGTACCTCATCGGGACCCGGTTCGGGAAACTCCACCTCTGCCAGGGATATTTCCAGGGTCTTGTCTGCCTTGACCAGTGAGCGGATTTGCAAGCCGGTTGTTGTCATCGTGATACCTCGGGAAGAATTGTAATGCCCCGCACACTGCGCAGGAGGATGGTGTCGCCTCTTTGGTTCGCGGCCACGCCGGCCTGCTCCGGAACGAGGGCGCGCAAGGATAACATGCATGCCCGCTGCCGCGACCGTATTCCCCCGGAAAAAAATGCCGGTGTTGCGGCGGAACCGGCCGGCGCCAAGCCAACCAGTCACGCCATTTAGCCCGCGGCGTGCCTGTAAGCGCAGCCGTCAAGCGGCTATAATGCCCGGCCCTCGAATCAGCCCCAGGCCAGGTACTGCCATGTCCATGTTCAGCAAAGACAACAACCCCCTCGGCGACAGGGAAGCCCTGGCCCGGCACATCCACCTGGCACTGGCAGTGGAGCGGCCCGCAGGTATGGAACTGGAGCTGGGTTACCGGCTGATCAAGCGCTTGTTCAACCCCATGATACTGGGGGCGGAGAACATTCCCGACCGGCCCTGCCTGTTCGTGGGTAACCATTCCTTGTTCGCCCTTGACGGCTGGGTGCTGGGACCCCTGATGCTGAAGGAGCTGAACCGCTTTCCCCGGGGCCTGGGCGACAAGTTCCTGTTCGCGAATGCCGGCGTGGGTGACTTCATCCTGAAGCGCGGAACGGTGATGGGTCACCCGGAGGTCTGCAGCGCCCTGATGCAGGCCGGGGAGGACCTGATCGTGTTCCCGGGGGGCGCCCACGAGGCGGTCAAACCAGCCAGCATGAAATACGAGTTGCAGTGGAAGGAGCGCTACGGCTTCGTCAAGCTGGCGGCGAAACACGGCTACACCATCATGCCCTTCGGCCTCGTGGGCCCGGATGAATTCTATGGCCACCTGATGGAAGGCCGGGATATTCCCGACTCCGCCCTGGGCACTGTGCTCAAGCGCCTCGGCCTGCTCTCCGAGGAAACCCGCAGCGACGTGCTGCCGCCTGTCCCGATGGGAGCCCTGGGCACATTCCTGCCCAAGCCCCAGCGCTGCTACCTCGGTTTTGGCGAGCCCATCAACCTGGCCCGCTACGAGGGCCGGACCCCGACCAGGAAAGAGCAGCAGGCCATTCGCGCGGCGGTAGCGGAGCAGATCGAGACCCAGCTGGCCGAACTGCTGTTCGCGCGGGAGCAGCACAAGGGCGAGGACAGCCTGCTGCGGCGCCTGCTGTCGATCTAGCCTGCCCCTCCCGGGGCGTGTCCGCGGGCGCGGCCCAGCGGCGACGCACCCGCTGGGGGAAAGCCCCCTCCCCGCCTCACGATCGCGCTCTGGGCGCCAGGTTTTTTGGCACCAATATACCTATATTTCAATATGTTATGGGCTATATCTCGACGATATATTAGATGGGACCCCGCCTGCGTGTGATCCAGTACAGCGACTGTCACGTATCTGTCACACAGGCGCGTTACTGTAAGTATCGCTTTATGGCCTGCCAGGGAAGGCGGGAC
>JAOUDU010000156.1 GCA_029859085.1 Gammaproteobacteria bacterium
CCTCGAAAAAGCCGGTTTTGGCACTGGTGGCCCGCCCCAACACACAAACACCGTTACCTTTCCGCTGCTCCCGCCGGTTCACCTGACAGTACTATTCCGCCAACCCGGAACAGTCAGGTTGGCGATACTTTTCGAGGCAATCTGCAAGCTATTCGCAAATTGGTGATCGCCGACCAATACGGTCCAGACTACCCGGTCGACATCCCGCGTTTATATTTCCTGCACTCAACGCACGGCGTCGATCGCCTCCTCGATGATCGGGATCAGTTGCGCAATTACCGATCCACTCCCAACTCCACCCATATTCTCGGCGTACTCCTCGAAGAACACCACACCGCCGTACTCGCGTTCCACGTCAATCCAGGCGACAGATCCGAAGAGGCCCGGGTCCATATAGAGGTAGACACTCCCGCCTTCCTTTGGCGGATAAATCCACCAGCCCATTGCATAGCCCCAGTCCGGAGGCGATCCGACCGCGCCCGGGCCCGAACCCACGGCGCCGGTGCGCACTTCACGCATGAACTCTACAGCTTCCGGCGACAGTACCTGGTTCTCTCCACAGGTCCCGCCATTGAGATGCAGCGAGATAATCCTGGCGTAGTCATCGAGGTTGCTGATCATGCCTGCTTCAATACTGGGGTTCTCCACTCCCACCAGGCTGTCAGGATTTCCATCCCAAAGCTCCGGGGAAGCCAGGAGATTTCCGTAGCGCGCCACCTGCATGCCGCAGGGTTCGGCGATGTATTGATTCCACAGTTGATCCCAGGTTCCGCCGCCGACCAACTCGGCGACTGCGCCAGCTATCTGCCACTGGCTACCGCCGTAATCGAAAGCGGTATCTGCCGGGGTACCGGGGATGGCGGGGTCCCACACCCCCAGCCAGGGCAGATAGCGGGTGATTGGCTGCTGAATGTCGAAATCAACGTTGCCGTCATCCCTGTCCAGCGCCATCAACAGGGTTACCGCAGGCACCTTGCTGAGAGACGCCAGCAACACCACCGAATCCTCAGTCAGGTTGCCGAACGCACTCTTGTGAATGGTGCCCATTCGCTTGTCCACGATAATCATTGAGCCACCGGGGAAAAACTCCTGATTGGCGACAAAATCCTCCAGCCAGGCGTCCGCTGCGGCGAAGTTTCCCTTTATCTGCAAAGACCTGATAACAGGTATTTGCGAAATATCATTATTATAGTTAGCCGCGGCCTTCCGAGGCGACCACGTGTCAGGCCAAGTTAGTTCCCGACATGGACCAGGTCAAGTCGCTGTCCGATATCGCGATGACTAAAATTTGAAGCGATAGTAGATTCAGGCGGCGTATCTGATGATATACGTCGGGAACGGGAGGCGCTTATGTATTCAGACACCGATTCTACCAATGTCTGAGAGACATCTTGTCTGTGCCCTGGCTATCGAGCAATCAACCCGTTTTTCTGAGTGAACAGAAAACTCTACTTACCTGCCTTGCTCGTCTACACTCTTACCATTCGCAACGATCGGGGGCTTATGTCTTGAGCAGGCCATTATCTGAAAATCCCGCACATATCGAACAGCTTTGCAGCTTGTTTGACCTGGGCACCGCTCGCGGTGCGCCAGGCCGCGTGACTGGTGGCTTTCACCACAGTATGTGGCGATTGGAAACACAATGCGGTTCCTTTGCAGTCAAACAACTCGCGGATGACATGGACATGTCCGATGCGGCCACCGTAGCGCAAGTAAACGCCACCGAGATTACCGCCTGCGAGTTCTCCCGTCACGATGTCCCCTCGCTGTATTCCCTGCACCTGGATCGACAGCACCTGCAGCTGCTTGATGGCACTGGCTACCTTGTCTATCCCTGGACCGACGCCACCGCATGTCATCGCAATGGTATCGAGGAGCACCACGCGGTTATCGTCGCGAGGACGCTTGCCCATATCCATCGCAGCGACATAGAAGTGCCGGAGCTGGGTGACGTTCCGACCTTCCCTGTGACTGCTGAACGGGCGATCGAGCTTGTGCAGTTGGCAAAGAAGAGAAACGTTCGCTATAGCGATATCCTGCAGGACAGGTTGGAGGATATTCTACGTATCGTCGCGCTGCACGCACCCGCATTGCAGCGCCTGGCGACGCACCAGGTGATCAGCCACGGCGACCTGGATCACAAGAATATTCTTTGGGATGGAGAGGGTCTTCCCCTGCTGATCGACTGGGAATCTGCCCGTCGACTCAACCCCAGCTATGAGTTGTTGCTCGAGGCATTGGATTGGGGCGGCATCACAGCCCATTTCGACCCCAAACCGTTTAAAACCATTCTGCAGGCCTACGTCGACGCCGGTGGCGTGATTGTAGAGGATTTAATCCCGGCTGCTTCCGATGCAATTCAGGGAGCCTGGGTCAGCTGGCTGCTCTACAACGTCGGCAGGGCGGTCGGGCTGAAGGACACGCACCAGCGCGCGATCGGTTCCAGTCAGGTGGATCTTGTTCTCAGTGCCCTTCTGCGAATGGAAAAGCAAGCGGACAGGCTGACCGAAATTGCGATGCGCTGCGCGTGCTGAGGTCCGCCAGCCCCCATTAAAACCCGGGTAGTGTTGCGGATAAAGAGTGCTCTCGAATGGCCAGCACCGTGTCGGCCGGGACGGCTATCCGCGAGCTAGCCGTCCTCCCCGCCAAACTCTACCTGCGCCGGTTTGCCATGTGCTGCGAGAATATCGCTGAAACGCTTTTCCAGAATCGGCTTGTACGCCGGATGAGAAATAATATAAAGCTTGTTGTGCTCAATGGCGTTAGCCACGGCGCGACCCAGATAGAGTGGTTCGGTCAATCCCTGAGCGGCTACTTCCGGCGGGATATCGCCCGATTCAATATCTGACAATGACATGCGGCTACGAGTCAAACCCGGAAACAAGATGGAGACACCCACATTGAAAGGCGCAAGCTCATCGCGCAGGGCTTCGGACATGGCGGTTACCGCAAACTTGCTGGCAGAATAGGCGCCGAACGTACCGAATGCCAGCAGGCCGTTCATGGAGGAGGTGTTGACAATGTGGCCGCTTCGGCGCTGCCGCATATCCCCGGCAAAGGTCACCACGCCGTTGTAGACACCTGCGGTATTGACAGCCATGACGCGGGCGAATATCTCCGGGGTAATCTGATCCAGTGGTTGGCGGGGCTGGGAAACGCCAGCGTTGTTGCACAGTACATCCACCTGGCCAAATGCTTCCATCGCTGTTGCCCTGGCCTGGGTCCAGCTGTCGAGCGAGGTGACGTCCAACTGCACAGCAATGGCGCAGTCTCCCAGTGCCCGGGCTTGTTCCTGTGCGTGTTCCAGGCTGATATCGGCCAGTACGACTTGCATGCCTTTTTCAGCAAAAGCCTGGGCGATCCCGCCACCGATCCCGCCACCGCCGCCGGTAATCAGGGCGACCTTTTTGTTCAGGTTCTGCATCTGTACGACCTCCGCATCAGTGGCTGAAAAATCATCAACGCGAGTGGGGCGAGTCTATAGCACGAATCGTTCATAGACTCTCGCCGAGGCTATCCACTCGCACCGCGTGACCCGTTTTGTATACGTGTGCGCGGCATCAGGATTTCAGAAACGCACCACAGTTTTGTGAAAATTATCGGTCAGCAGGGGTCGTGGTTATCTGCATGAACGGACGCCACTGGGCATGTTCGGCTTCTTCGCTACCTTGCAGTTCCACCGCCATGGCTACGTGCCCGAAACTCAGTACCAATCGCATCAGGCGTTGTTCGCTGTCGCCCAGCTCTGCCAGAGGTCTGGTATCGAGGTACTCCAGAGCCAAAGGAATAAGTCTTACAGCCGCATCATAAAAATCCTGGCGCGAGCTTTCATTGCTGATGTCACGACAGTGGGCCCGTTTAGCCGCGGTATCGGCAGCCCAGAATTCGGCGAAAGGTTCCAGGGTTTCAAATCCGCCAGGTAACAATGATGACTGCCTCATACAGCACCTCCCGCCAGTGCTTTTTTGTAGGCCTGGACTTTTTCATCGACGCGGGTGAACAGGTGCCTGAGCAGGACTTCCTGCGATTGCAAATGAATATGTTCCAGGGCGCCACTGTTTAGACCGCGCTGTGCAGCTTCAATTACCCTGCGGTCTTCGCTGTGGACATCGCGCGCCATCGTCATTGAGAATTCCCGACCAAAGCGCTCGCTGGCGTTGGTATCCTCGCCGACCCAGTAGAGGCGGATCACCCCGCGGGATTTGCGCGCACTGACAGGCATCACATAGTGAACAAAGGGCTGGGTAGGTGTGCCGATCATAAACAGGTTCGGAAAGGTGGCCCAGTAGCTGCGCCCGAAGGGATGCTGCAGGGCATCTTTTTGCATCAGGGCCGGTATCAGTTTTCCAAAGGCAAATTTCTGCGTGTCGCTGAGCACCGGACTGGGGTTCGACCAGATCTCCTGCGTGCGGTGATCGCCGTGAAAACCGTAACGAATCGGGTAGCCAAAAGGATTTTCTTCGCCAACGGCGCCACCACCACCGGAGCGTGCATGGATAAAACGCAAGTGATAATTTTCCTGGAAATTATCATACGTCAGCTTCCAGTTGGCGTTGATTTCATACACGTATTCTGAATACGTTGTGGCGCGTGCAACAGGCAGTTGTTCCCACTGATCGACGAACGGGCCAAGAAAATCACGCAGGCCTTGCGTCGGGCTGGGATCGAGATTAACGAAAATAAGCCCGGCACAGACTTCGACCGATACCTCGTGCAGCCCACAATCCTGTTTTTCCACGTAGAAACGCTCGAAATCAGGTGCGCCGCGCAACTCGCCGGTGTTGTTGAATGTCCAGCCGTGATAGGGACAGGTGAAGGTCGAGCGTTTGCCTGAGTCAGTGGCTACCAGCTGGGTGCCTCGATGGGTGCAGACATTATGAAATGCGCGGATAACATCATCCCTGGCGCGGGTAACCAGTATCGATGCATTGGCAAAATCCAGCTCACGGACAATAAAGTAACCTGGTTCCGGCAGTTCACAGACATGGCCTATATTCAGCCAGGTGCGCTTGAAAATGGATTCGCGCTCGAGCGCGAAGTAGTCATCCTGATAGTAGGGGCCAGCCGGAACCGGGTCGGTGCCAAGCGCCAGCGCTTCTGCGGATTCCGGCTTTTGATATTGGTGTAGTTCATTCATCGCTATTCCCCTGTCGTGGGTCTGCAGCCACCAGTCCTGACACGGCCCTGCCGTTGACGGCGAGGGACGAAATAAATCCAGCTTATAAATACAACAAGGGTGTAGAAATTATCCCGCGCCCGGCATAAATGCAACACTTGTGTTGTAAAAGCTGTGGGGCGGGGCTATCGTGGGGCCAGCATTTCGACAAAATGGCGTCATCAGTACGAATTCCGGGTGCAACCGCCCAATTTTCCGCTGGCAGCCATTAATGGGGAGCCAGATCTATGAGCACCGACCAGGGCGAACAGGCGTTTCGTCGCAACAAGGGGTTTGAATCTACCCACAAGGAGATGCTGGAAACGGCTGTGAGGCTTATTGCCGATAAGGGTGTGGACGCGGTGTCGATCGCGGCCCTGGCCCGGGCTATGGGTATTAACCGGACTACCGTTTACTACCATTTTGAGAGCAGGGAAAAACTGATTGAGCAGGTAAAGGCCTGGTCGTCAGAGCAGTTGGCCAGTGCCTTTGAGCCGGACAAGCCCCGTCTTGAGCGGATGGAGCATATCTATCGCTTTGTGCTGGAGAATCCACAGTTGCTGAAAATGTGGATCGACGACGCACTGAACGACGGTGATATCCGCAGGCTCTACCCACACTGGGATCAGTTGGTACAGGGGATGCATCAGCACTTTTCCAGGACCAAACCTGCCCAGGAGATTGACCCGGAAGTGTTTTGTATAAATCTTTTGACGACCGCGTTTATCAGTCCGCGAATTTTCAAAAACAGCGTCTGCCCGGATGCGGATAACGAGGCTGTTATTGAGCGCTTTAAAGCTGAGAGCCTGAGGGTCCTGGAAAGTCTTGAGCTATTGTAGGAAGCAGCTGCAATAGTCAGGTCCGGATCTCCGGCCGGTATTGTTAATATCGACTTCCGCGGTATCAGCAATATGGGCGCCGACGTTCACGCCACTGCCCTACCCATTTCCCTGAAGGCACCTGACCCGAGATTCCGATAATGCTGACGATTCCAGCAATTCACCCCGGTCGAGCTGGCGATAGTGACGAAAAGGTACTGATAAGTTTACTGCTTTGTGCTCGGAAAGTGGGAACCATATAATGAATACCCTTACGAGGAGAACTGAGCATGAACGAATCGCCATCCGTCAGCCCGATGCACACTGGCATCTGCGTATCGGACCTGAAAAAATCCACCGCGTTTTACAGCGAGGCCCTGGGCTTTACCGCCGACGTCAATATGGAAGGACTGGGCGCGCCCCTGGATGCGCTGATCGAACTTCCCGGCCAGACGGTAGACGTTTGCCAGTTGCACAATGGCGGTATGCGCATCGAACTGGTGAAGGTCAGTGGCGGCGCTACCGGCTCCACCGGTCGC
>JAOUDU010000157.1 GCA_029859085.1 Gammaproteobacteria bacterium
CTGACGCCGAGGTCGGCAGCGGCCCGCGCCTGGCGGCCAGCTTCCTGTTCAACTCAAAGGACATGGAAGCATCTCTCTAGCGGGGCTTAAGTCGCACTCTACAGAGGGGCGAGCGAAGTCTGGCATGACGGGTCACGGCTTGTTGCGGTTCGAACGGCTCAGGCGCCACTCCGGCGGGTAGAGCATGTCGGCGTCCTTGACGATATTGTTCAGGCCCTTGCCGAATACATCGTCGCCCAGCTGCACATCCCCTGCCTTGTCGTTCGTCATCATCGGCAACATCCCCTCCACGACACCGGCGAGCATGCTGCCCATATACTCCCCGCGATACTGCTTGTAGAGCTCGATAAATGTCTTCTGGACCTGGACCGTATCCGTGGGCCGGGTGCGGGAACAGGCCGTGGCGTACTTCAGGGTCTCCGCCTCCAGCTTTTCCCGGGGTACAACGCTGTTGATGAAGTTGCAGTCGGACATTTCTTTCGCGGTGAAGGGCCGCCCGGTAAACAGCATTTCCTGGAACTTGCGCAATCCCATCATCTCGATCCAGGTCCACAGGCGCGGTCCCCAGCCCACATACCTGAAGGCGGGGTGGCCAAACAGCGCGTCGTCTGAAGACACCAGCAGGTCGGCGTCGGCCGCCTGGTAGAAATGCCAGCCGTAGCAATAGCCCTTGGCCTCGACGATGCTGATCTTCTTGAATTCCTGCAGGGGCCGGTTACCCGCCGCCGCCTTGGCGTAGTGATCGGTCATGCTGTGCAGGAAGCGGTAGGAATTCTTGGGGGGGTATTTGACGTCAGGGTCCTTTATCCCGAATTCATGCAGCAGGGAGACATCCTCATCCGACTCCGAGAGCATGTCGGCCTGTTCCGGCAGGTCGCCGCCGGTGCCGAAGGAATCCCCCTCCCCGCGTATAACCAGCACCTTTACGTCGTCATCGACATTGGCCTTGAACACGAGGTCGGCGTAGACCTGCCGCATCCCCGCCGTCGTGGCGTTGAGCATGTCGGGGCGGTCAAAGGTGAGCCAGGCGATCTTGTTCGCCGGGTCCTTGTGATAGCGGATGTACTGCCTCGCTTCCTCTTTGAGTACTTCGATATCTTTCTCTTTCATACACTCCGGTCCTCGCTGGCGCAGTCCACCCGATGTTTCCCCCCGGCCGGTTATCGCGCCGGCTCCGGAGGCTGTTTCCGAACTGTAAAACGAACGGTTTTCAGTGTCAGGCAACAGCCATTAGGCCACAACACTGGTGTTTATACACGACATCTCGTGTGTTATTGTCGACACTTGATGCAGGCCCGCCACCCCCGGCCGGGCCAGCAGGTCAGGAGCGCCGCTCAATGGGCGAAAAAGTCTTTTTCAGCCTCGATGGCCCGCTGGACTCAACACCCGCCACCAGGCAGATGCGGATAGCCAACCTGTCCGGTTTTGCCGGCCTGGTGCGCAGTCGCGGGGCCGATCCGATATCGATCCTCGAGCGCCATGACATCGATCCCAAAGTCATCCGGGACCCGGATCAATACGTTGAATGTAAATCCGTTGTCGACCTGTTCGAGTACTGCGGCAGCTCCCTGAACGATCCGCTGTTCGGCCTCCACCTCGGCCGGACCCAGAACCCGGACGTCTTCGGCTGCGTCACCGCCCTGTGCCGGGCCGCCCCCACGGTAAGGCAGTCCGTCACCAGCTTCATCGACTATATCCCGGTGGTACACGCGCCCGATACCATCCTGCAACTGGTCGAGGGCGAGAACAACGCCGAGATACGCTGGGGCGTGGGCACGGACCTGGGCTTCAACGCCCAGGCGAACTACCAGGCGGTAATGCTGAACCTTAAGCTCCTGCAGGCGGTGGGCGGGCAGTCCTTTCGCCCGAGCTACGTAAACCTTGCCGTCGATGCGCGCCCCAGGGACGTTGCCGAGCTCGAGCAGAGGCTGGGCTGCCAGTTCAACCAGACCAGATCGGAGAATGCCATCGCCTTCCCCGTCGGCCTCCTCGACCAGCCTGTGGCCAGTTCCAACAAGTTATTGTTCAGGCTCCTCGGGGGCTACCTGGAACAGGTCAAGGCCGCTGCGCGAACATCGATCGCGGATCGGGTCCAGGACTACATCCGCGGCTCCATCTCCACCGGCAGCAGTTCGATCGAACGCTGCGCCAGGAAGCTGGGAATGTCAGTGCGCACACTGCAGGCCCAGCTGAGCGAGTCCGGGCTGAACTTCTCCGACATCCTCGAACAACAGCGTATCGAGCTGGCCAGGGCTTACCTGGAACAGGAGCACCTGTCCCTGGACAGCATAGCGGCCAAACTCGGCTACGCGGAGCAATCGAGCTTTGGCCGGGCCTTCAAGCGCTGGACCGGGTTGCCCCCGAAACTCTACCGCCAGAACAGGGTGGCCTGAGACCGGGTTTTTACTTCAGTCAGCTGATCTCCCGTCGCCCCCCGCCAGCCTCGATCCGCACAACGGCCTGCGCGACTGGTCTGGGCAGGAGCAATGAAATGCCCCAGCCTGCACTACTGTCCCGCCGGGTATCGATTATTGCCCCGCCCGGGATGAATCCGTATAAAATCGACGCACACAGATGCGGAGTGATATGCGATGGACGCTACTTCCCCCAGACCGGTTGTCCTGGTCACCGGCGCCAGCGCCGGGATCGGTGACGCGATCGCGCGCAGGTTTGCCGCGGGCGGCTACGACATCGTCGCGGTCGCGCGCAGGAAAGACCGACTCGAACAGCTTGCGGCGGACCTGGCGGGAATCGCCCGGGTGCAGATCCTTGGCGGCGACGTATCAGTCCCGGGGATACCCGCGCAGGCTGTCGATCTCGCTTTGGAGACGTTTGGCCGACTCGACTGCCTGGTGAACAACGCCGGATCGGGCAAGTGGGCGCCGGTGCATGAAACCGACGATGCCACGCTGGACGAGGTTATCGATACCAGCATGAAGGCGCCATTCCGGTTTTGCCGGGCCGCAATTCCGAAGATGGGTCCCGGATCATCCGTGATCAACGTAGGCTCGGTTTTCGGCACGCTGGGAGGCCTCGACGGGGGTATCTACTGCGCGGTCAAGGCCGGCCTGGTCGGCCTTACCCAGACCATGGCCGCGCAATACGGCGCCCAGGGTATCCGCACCAACCTGGTGGCCCCTGGCGTGATCAAAACCGATATGACCAGGGAGGCCTGGAACGCACAGGGCTTCCAGCGCCTTAACCATGAGATGACACCCTTCAACCGGGAGGGCACCCCCGAGGACGTGGCCAACGCAATATTTTTCCTGGCGTCGGACCAGGGCAGCTACATCAACGGCCAGACGATCGCCCTCGACGGCGGCTGGAGCACCACGAAGTATCTCTGCCTCGAAGCGCTCACCTGCGACCGGGTCGCGACCTGAGCCCGCCCGGACAGGGCCCTAGTTGAAGCAGTAGTGGGCCACCGCGGCTGCCTGGCCCGCGCGCCCGCCAAGCTCTGACAGCAGCGCCTTCATCCGGTAGGTCCACAGGTGCAGCGGCATTTCCAGGGTCATGCCCATGGCTCCCAGCATCTGGTGGACATCGTAGCAAACACGGGTAGCGCTATCCTGCGCATGCAGCGCCGCCAGCGCCGCATCCCCGGCATCCCCCGTCCACGCCGCCTTCAGGGCCAGCCTGCGCACTCCCCCGGCGAGTACCGCGCATTCCGCCATGCGGTGCCGCAGGGCCTGGAAGGTACCCAGTGGCCGCCCGAACTGCTTGCGTACGCTGAGGTGTTCGACCGTCGCATCGATGGCGGCCTGCATCAGCCCGGCAATCTCCGCCGCACAGGCAACGCGCAACCAGGTACGCGCGCTGGCTGCCTCAGCCGCGGACAGCGGCCTGACAGACGGGGCGGCTGTCAGTTTGCCCATCGGGTACGCGAACAGCGATTCCACGGCTTCGACCTGGCCGGCGCCGGGATGGGCAATCCCGATGCTGTCGCCATCGACAACGACCAGGGTTGCGGCTGCTGCGACGAAGCGCCCGGGACGGCCGTTTTCCACCACGGCGAACGGGCGCGGCAGTTCGGGTCCCAGGTGCGGGCGCACCAGCATCGACAGCGCGATCTCCGCGGTAAACGGCAGCCGGGCGAGGCGCTCCACCGCCAGGGCGGCGGCCAGCGGCCCCATTTCCGGAATGGTGGCGATATCGAAGTAGCCGCCGTTGTCGAGTTCCTGCTCCAGCTCCCTGCCATAGAGGGCAAAGCCATGGAAATCGGTGGGCTTGGTTTCGAACTGCCCGGCGATGCGATCGATCGCGCCGGCCACCGCAGCCTGGTCAGAAGTGAGCGTGAAATCCATCAGCGCGGCTCCCGTGGAAGTTCAAGCAATTCGGTGGCAATCAGGTTCAGTTGGATTTCAGCGGCACCCGAGGCGATGCCGGCAACGATCGCGCGCTGGTGGTGGGCCAGCAGCATCGCGTGATTGCCTGCCAGGGCGTCGGGTACATGTTCCACCACGAACTCTGCCACCAGCCGCTCGGCCTGGACCGTGGCGAAGCGCGCGGCACTGGCCTCCGGCCCGGGTACCTGCCCGTGGCAGCGCTGGTCGATAATATTGTAGCTGTACAGCCGCGTCGCCTCGCAGGCGGCGTGGGCCCTGGCCGACTGCTCGATAGCCCCGGGCCCGTAGCGACCCTCGCGCTTGAGGATATCGACGGCGCGATGCAGCATGCGCGAGGCCAGCGCAAAACGCGGTATCCCGACACGCTCCAGTGACAGGGCCTTGCCTACAATAGTCCAGGCCTGTCCCTCCTCGCCCAGCATGGCGCTGGCCGGAACCTCGACGTCATCGAAGAACACTTCGTGGATATCTCCCTCGCCGATGATGCTGGGAATCTGGCGCACGGTGATGCCCCGGGTATCCATCGGCAACAGGAAAATGGAGATGCCGCCCTTGCCGGGCGCGGTGCGCGCCAACAGGAAACAGGTGTCGGCATCGCCGGCGTAGGACGTCCAGATTTTCTGGCCATTGATCAGGTAGTTATCTCCCTTCCGGTCGGCCCGGGTTCGCAGCGAGGCGAGGTCCGAGCCGGACTCGGGCTCGGAAAAGCCCTGGCACCAGATTGTCTGGCCCCGCGCCATCGGCGGGATATAACGCTCCTGCTGCTCCCTGGAGCCAAAGCTCATCAGGGTGGGGCCTATCCAGTTGACATTCATGTACTGCCCGCCGCGCGGCTCTCCCGCCGCCCACATCTCCTCGGCGAGGATGAACGAGGTCCAGGGGTCCGCGTCGCGCCCGCCCCAGCGCGCCGGCCAGTGGGGCACCAGCAGGCCGGCAGCGGCCAGGGCGCCGCAGAACTTCTTGGAAAACGCGGACTGCGCTTCCGATCCCGGGCCGTGTGCGAGTTCCTCCCAGTTGGCGGGCAGGTTGGCGGCGAGAAAGTCTCGAACTGTAGCGCGAAAACTGCGCTGTTGGTCGTCCCAATCAAAATTCATCGGGGTGTTATCCAGGTTGGTGTGTTGTGAGGGCGGTGGCGCTCAGTCGCCCTTGCCCTTGGAGCCGATGGTTTTAATGTAGCGCTCTATGCCGGCGAGGTAATCCGGGTTGAGCATCAGGGCACTGTTGGCCAGGCGCTCGACATTGCGCGCCTGGGCAAGGCTGAGATCGTGGGCCATTTCTATTGCGAGTTTCGCCGTCCCCATCTGCTCGGCATGCTGCCCGGCGAGGTGCCGGCAGAAGCGCATGACATCCTCCTCGAAGGTCTCATCCGGGAAGACCTCGTGCACCAGCCCCATGACGTACGCCCGGTCGGCATCCGCCGGCAGGTTGGCCATGATCAGGTAGCGTGTCCAGTGGGTGCCGATGATGCGGGCGAGGCGACTGACACCGTTGGAGGCCGGCAGCACGCCGAACTTGCCCTCCGGAAACGCGTAGGAAGCACTTTTGGCAGCCAGGCGGAAATCACAGGACAAGGACAGTTCGAGACCGCCGCCTACCGTCGGCCCCTGGTGCGCAACCACGATCGGTTTCTCGATCGCCTCCATCTCGTCGTAGATGCGGTGCATGCCGTGCAGCTGCAGCCGATGCTTCTCCCTGATCGCCACCCCGGTCCGGTCGATATGCGGGGGACCACTCGATCCGTCGCGCATGTCGGCACCGGCGCAGAAATAGCGGCCGGTGGCGCGAATGAGCATCACCTTCAGGGAGGGCGTATCGCGAAAGCGGTGCAGTGCTTGTTCCAGCAGGGCCATGGTCTGGCCGGTCAGGGCATTGAGTTTTTCCGGCCGATTCAGGGTCGCGATCAGGATCGCGCCTTCTTCGGCTGTCAGCAAGTGGGGAATTTCTGCCATGGTCTCCTCCCTGTCAGCCCCGGGTGCGGGGCAGCCCGAGCGTGCGCTCGGCAATCATGCTGCGGTGGACCTCACTGGTACCGCCGTAGATGGTCGTACCCTGGGCATGGCGATAACACTGGTTGAGAAAACCCGCCGCCCCCGTTCGTTTCGACAGCGACCAGGGCGCCGTCAGGTCGAGCAAGTCCGCGGAGTCGACGCGGAATTTCTC
>JAOUDU010000158.1 GCA_029859085.1 Gammaproteobacteria bacterium
TGTCCGCTGCATATCTCGGGGTTGAGCAGCAGAACGCAGCGGGCGCTGCCCGAGGCAATCGCATCACGGCCCTGCTGGATACCGAAGGTGGCGGAGGAGCAGGCCACGTTCATATCGAAACCAAAGCCGGTGATGCCCAGGGCATCCTGGATCTCCACCGCCATGGCGGGATAGGCGCGCTGCATGTTGGAGGCGGCAACGATGACCATGTCGATATCGGCGGCGGACTTGCCCGCCTGCGCCATAGCCTGATGCGCGGCAGCCACGGCCATCTCGCACTGGATCGACGGATCCTCGTTCGGACGCTCCGGCAGCCGGGGCACCATCCGCCGGGGATCGAGAATGCCGTCCTTGTTCATCACGTAGCGGGACTTGATACCCGAGGCCTTCTCGATAAATTCGACGGAAGAAGGCTGCAGGGCAGCCATCTCCCCGGAGGCTATCGCATCGGCGTGCTCGCTGTTGAAAATGTCGACATACGCATTGAAGGACGCTACCAGTTCTTCATTGCTGATGGACTCCGCGGGTGTGAAGAGGCCCGTTCCGCTGATCACTATGTCCGTCATGTCTTGCTAGCTCCCTGGATTGGGTAAGTCGTGGGTGTCGGCCCTGGCAAGAAAAAAGGCCGCGAGGCGGCCCTTGATCAGCAGTTCCCGCCGCTGTCAGCGCTTGTGCAGTGGTACATAGTCGCGTTGCGTGTAGCCCGTGTAGAGCTGGCGCGGACGGCCTATCTTGTAGCTTCCGGAAATCATTTCATTCCAGTGGGCAATCCAGCCCACGGTGCGGCCCACGGCGAAAATCACGGTAAACATGCTGGTCGGAATGCCGATGGCCTTGAGGATGATGC
Source organism: Gammaproteobacteria bacterium (assembly GCA_029859085.1). Classification (GTDB taxonomy): domain Bacteria; phylum Pseudomonadota; class Gammaproteobacteria; order Pseudomonadales; family Halieaceae; genus JARRPM01. The sequence continues at coordinate 848 of JAOUDU010000158.1, forward strand.
CCGAGTAGAAGTCCACGTTGGGGTACAGCTTCTTCTCGATGAAGTACTGATCGCTCAGGGCGATTTCCTCCAGGCGCTTGGCTATAGCCAGCAGGGGGTCGTTTTCAATACCCAGTTCAGCGAGCACCTCGTCTGCGGCTTCTTTCATCACTTTGGCGCGGGGATCAAAATTCTTGTACACCCTGTGACCGAAGCCCATCAGGCGGAAGGGATCGTCCTTGTCCTTGGCCCGGGCCACGAATTCATCGATGCGCGATACGTCCCCTATCTCCTCCAGCATTTCCAGCACGGCCTCATTGGCGCCGCCGTGTGAGGGGCCCCACAGGGCCGCAATGCCTGCCGCCATGCAGGCGAAAGGATTGGCGCCGGAAGATCCCGCCAGGCGGACGGTGGAGGTGGATGCGTTCTGTTCGTGGTCGGCGTGGAGCAGGAAGATTCGATCCATGGCCCGCGCCAGTACCGGGCTGATCTTGCTGGGTTCGCAGGGGTTGCCAAACATCATGTGCAGGAAGTTCTCGGCATAGCCCAGGTTGTTATCCGGGTACATGAAGGGCTGGCCGGTGGAAAACTTGTAGCTCATGGCTGCGAGCGTCGGCATTTTCGCAATCAGGCGGAACGCGGCCACCTGGCGATGCTTGTCATCAGAGATGTCCAGGGAGTCGTGGTAGAAGGCGGAGAGGGCACCGACCACGCCGCACATCACGGCCATCGGATGCGCGTCCCGGCGAAAGCCGTTGAAGAAAGTGCGGATCTGCTCGTGCACCATGGTATGGCGGTGCACCGTGCTGACAAACCGCTCCTTCTGCTCCTTGTTTGGAAGCTCCCCGTACAGCAGCAGGTAGCAGGTCTCCAGGTAATCCGATTCGTCAGCCAGTTGCTCTATGGGGTAGCCACGGTGCAGCAGGATGCCCTTGTTGCCATCGATAAAGGTGATCTGGGATTCACAGGCTGCCGTAGATACAAAGCCCGGGTCGTAGGTGAACAGGCCTTTTGCGGTAAGCGCACCGACATCCACCACGTCCGGGCCCAGGGTGCCCGAATAAACAGGCAACTCGATGGGGTCATCCAGTCCGTCGATGGTCAGGAGGGCTTTTTTGTCACTCATAGTGAATCCTGGGCTTAAAAACGATGGGCGTTCCACTATAGGGTTTCCGGCGTTTTTGTCAATTGATCGGGGGCTATTTGGCCCCGGCTCCGTTCCGGCGCCCGGCAGCTGAATAGCGTCAGGCCGCGGGGCTGGAAAGCCGCGTGAATCGCGCCGGTTCACAAAATGGAGGGGGAGGGGGAGCACTGGATGAACGTGTTTGTAATTGGGCCGCCGAGTCCCTATAATTTGCCGCGTTTTGACCAGCCGCGGCCGCTCTTGCGTCCCGCGACGCAAACGACTTCCGGCTCAAACCGATTAACCGCCCGCCCGGGCGTAGAAACTATGGTGCCCTATAGTGAAAGACAAGCGTCCTGTTAACCTCGATATCGGTACCATGCGGCTGCCCATAACCGCATGGACGTCTATAGCCCACCGCGCCTCGGGCGTATTCCTGTTCGCCGGCATGGCCGTGCTGATCTGGGCACTCGACGCCAGTCTTGCCAGCCCCGAGAGTTTCGCCGCCCTGAAGGATTGCCTTGCCAGCCCACTGTTCAAGCTGGTGCTTTGGGCAGTGGTGGCGGGGCTCATCTATCACGCAGTTGCCGGGGTCAAGCACCTGGTCATGGACCTGGGCATCGGTGAGACCATGGAGGGAGGCACCCGGGGCGCGAAATCCGTGCTGGTGGTGTCGGCGATATTAATTCTTCTGGCAGGAGTCTGGATATGGTAACTGCAGTAACAAGTATGGGCCGCTCCGGCCTCTACGATTGGCTCATGCAGCGCGTGACAGCCGTCATCCTGCTGTCTTACTTCCTGCTTGTAGGCTGGGTTCTCCTGGGTGGTGTCGATTACGCCTCCTGGAAGGCGCTTTATTCCCACACCTGGATGCGGGTGTTCAGCCTGCTGGCGCTGTTGTCCCTGGGAGTTCATGCCTGGGTTGGCCTGTGGGCGGTTTTCACCGACTACCTGACCGAGCGTCTCATGGGCACGACAGGTAACGTCCTGCGTTTCCTGGCGCAGGTTGCCAGTGCTCTCATCATGTTCACGTATGTCATCTGGGGCATCCAGATTTTGTGGGGTCTATAATGGCTGCTCTTCGTACTCTTTCTTTTGATGGCGTTATTGTTGGCGGTGGTGGCGCAGGCATGCGCGCGGCGCTGCAGCTGGCCCAGTCCGGCTATAAAACCGCGGTAATTTCCAAGGTATTCCCGACCCGCTCCCACACGGTATCGGCCCAGGGCGGTATCACCTGCGCCATCGCCAGCGCCGACCCGAATGACGACTGGCGCTGGCACATGTACGACACGGTGAAAGGCTCCGACTATATCGGCGACCAGGACGCGATCGAGTATATGTGCAGCGTGGGTCCGGAGGCCGTATTCGAGCTGGAACATATGGGCCTGCCTTTCTCCCGCACCGAGGAGGGGCGTATCTACCAGCGCCCGTTTGGCGGCCAGTCCAAGGACTATGGCAAGGGCGGGCAGGCGGCTCGTACCTGCGCCGCGGCGGACCGCACCGGCCACGCGCTGCTGCACACCCTGTATCAGGGCAACATGAAGAACAATACCGTTTTCTTTAACGAGTGGTTTGCAACCGACCTGGTTAAAAACCAGGACGGCGCCGTGGTAGGCGTCATGGCGATCTGCATAGAGACGGGCGAAGTTGTCTACATCAAGTCAAAGGCGACGGTATTCGCCACTGGCGGGGCGGGAAGGATCTACGCCTCCACCACCAATGCCCATATCAACACCGGCGACGGAATCGGCATGGCCCTGCGGGCCGGTTTCCCGGTCCAGGATATCGAAATGTGGCAGTTCCACCCCACCGGTATAGCCGGGGCGGGGACACTGGTCACTGAGGGATGTCGTGGCGAAGGTGGCTATCTCATCAACAAGGATGGCGAGCGCTTCATGGAGCGCTACGCCCCCAATGCCAAGGACCTTGCCGGCCGCGACGTGGTGGCCCGCTCGATGGTTCTCGAGATCATCGAGGGTCGCGGCTGCGGCCCGGAAGGCGACCATGTACTGCTCAAGCTCGACCACCTGGGTGAGGATGTGCTGGAAAGCCGCCTGCCAGGGATTTGTGAGCTTTCGCGTACCTTCGCCCATGTGGATCCGGTCAAGGAGCCTATTCCGGTTGTGCCCACCTGCCATTACATGATGGGCGGCATTCCCACGAATATTCACGGCCAGGCCCTGACGGTTGACGCAAGCGGCAAGGACGTGATCATTCCGGGACTCTATGCCTGTGGTGAAGTGGCATGTGTATCCGTGCACGGTGCCAACCGCCTCGGCGGCAATTCACTGCTCGACCTGGTAGTGTTCGGTCGAGCTTCAGGACTCTATATAGAAAAGGCGCTGCGCGAAGGCATCGAGATGCGGGACGCTTCCGAGAGCGATATCCAGCAGGCCAGTGCCCGCCTCGACAAGCTCAACAGCTCCACCGGCGGCGAGGGCGTGGCGGCCCTGCGCAAGGAGTTGCAGAACACCATGCAGAATTATTTCGGTGTATTCCGCAACGGCGAATTCATGCAGAAGGGGATAGACCAGCTGGCAGACTTGCGCGGACGCATCGAAGCTGCAAGGCTCGACGACAAGAGCAACGCCTACAACACCGCGAGAATCGAGGCGCTCGAACTGCAGAACCTGCTGGAAGTGGCGGAGGCGACCGCGGTAACCGCGGAAGCGCGCAAGGAAAGCCGGGGCGCACATGCGCGCGAGGATTTCGATTCCCGCGACGATGAGAACTGGCTGTGTCACTCGCTGTATTTCCCGGGGGAGAAGCGGGTCGCCAAGCGGGCGGTCAATTTCGAGCCCAAAACCGTCGATACTTTCCAGCCAAAAGCGCGTACGTATTAAGGGGCAGTCAATATGTTGCAAGTAAGTATCTATCGCTATAACCCCGAGACCGATGCCGAGCCCTACATGCAGGACGTGCAGGTGGATACAGGCGGCAAGGACCTGATGGTCCTGGACGTAATGGAGCTGATCAAGGCCCAGGACACCACGGTTGTCTATCGCCGGTCATGCCGGGAAGGCGTGTGCGGTTCAGACGGGGTGAATATCAACGGCAAGAATGGCCTGGCCTGTATCACGCCCCTGTCGGAAGTTGTCCGCAACAACAAGCTGGTGTTGCGGCCGCTGCCCGGCCTGCCGGTTATCCGTGACCTGGTCGTGGATATGGGCATGTTTTACGCCCAGTACGAGAAAGTGCAACCCTACCTGCAGAACAATACACCGGCGCCCGCCATCGAGCGCCTGCAGTCGCCGGAGGACCGGGCCAAGCTGGACGGCCTGTACGAGTGTATTCTCTGCGCCTGCTGTTCCACCTCCTGTCCCTCCTTCTGGTGGAATCCGGACCGTTTTATCGGCCCAGCGGGACTGTTGCAGGCCTATCGCTTCCTGGCGGATACCCGGGATACGGCTACCGAGGAGCGCCTGTCGCGTTTGGACGACCCCTTCAGCGTGTTCCGTTGCCACGGGATCCAGAACTGCGTGAATGTCTGTCCCAAGGGCCTGAACCCCACCAGGGCGATCGGCCATATCCGCAACATGTTGCTGAGTCGCGCCACTTAACATTAATTATTGGTCGTAAGCTATTGAATATATTACCTTTAGGGTAATCAGGTGAGGGCCAGCCGGCGGTGTCGGAAGGGTCGGGCGCAAGCGGGGAAAAATCCCGGCTCGCCACCCGCCCCGGTGCTGCTACACTGCTCTGCCTGATGCCCCGGGGCATGTCGCAACGCGCTGGAAGGGTCTAGATGCAAGAAAGCTCGATGGAACAGTTGTGGCGCAGCTCGCATATAGCGGGCGGCAACGCGACCTACGTGGAAGACCTTTACGAGGCCTACCTCAAGAACCCCAATGGTGTTCCGGAGCAGTGGCGGAACTATTTCGACAAGCTGCCCCGGGTCGAGTCCACGATCCTGCAGATGGAGGATATTCCCCACTCTGTCATTCGGGACCGTTTCGCCCAGATCAGCAAGATGCGGGTGCGCACCGCAGCCACCGTCCAGCACGATTCCCAGGCAACCGAGTACGAGCGCAAGCAGGTCCGCGTTGTCCAGCTGATTTCAGCCTACCGCCAGCGCGGCCACCAGAAAGCCCGGCTCGACCCCCTGGGCCTGGCAAAGCGTGAACACGTCGCCGACCTCGAACTGTCTTTTCACCAGCTGTCCGCGGCGGATTTCGACACGGTTTTCCAGACCGGCAGCATGCACATCGGCAAGGCCGACGCGACCCTGGGTGAAATCCTGGACGCACTGGAGCGCACCTATTGCCACACGGTCGGCGCCGAGTTCATGCATATTGTCGACACCGAGCAGCGCCACTGGATAATGCAGCGGATGGAATCCGTGCGCTCGGCCCCGGACTATGGCAGGGAAGTGCGGTTGCAGCTGTTGAGCAGCCTGATCCAGGCGGAGGGGCTGGAGAAGTCCCTCGGAACCAAGTATCCCGGCACCAAGCGCTTTGGGCTGGAAGGGGGCGAAAGCCTTATTCCGATGCTGACGGAGATGATCCAGCGCTGCGGCACCCTGCGTGCCCAGGAGATTGTGATCGGCAT
>JAOUDU010000159.1 GCA_029859085.1 Gammaproteobacteria bacterium
GCTGGCAACCTCTTCGTCCACCAGTTCCTGGCCCAGCTGGCTTGAAGCCATCACCGCGATGGCCTGCTTCAGATCCCAGGACTTGCCAGTGTGGAAGTACGGTGGCGTCAGCGCGATATTGCGCAGGGTGGGCACCTTGAATACATACTCATCGCTGGGCGTGCTGGTGACCTGGAAGCGCCCCTTGTCCGCGGGTGGCAAGAAATCCGCGCCGGGTTTCTCTACCACGCCAAAGGGAGCGTACATTCCACCGCCAATATTGATGCCGTTGTGGCAGGAGGCGCAGCCCTTGTCGATAAACAGCTTCAGTCCGGCCCTTTGTGCGTTATTCAAGGCGCTCTCGTCACCGCGCAGGTAGTTGTCAAAGGGGGCGTTCGGCGTGATCAGTGTCGCCTCGAAAGCGGCGATGGATGCACCGATATTACCGAGCGTCACCGGTTTGGCCTGGCCGGGAAACGCGGCGGCGAACATGGGCTGGTAACCCGGTATGGCGCCCAGCTGGCCCACCGCATGCTCGGGGCTGATGGCCATTTCAATCGGGTTCTGGATGGGCCCGACCGCCTGCTCCTGCAAGTCAGCGGCCCGGCCATCCCAGAATTGAGCGGTGTTGAACACCGCGTTCAGGACCGTCGGTGCGTTGCGGCCGCCCTTCTGCCAGTGGTGGCCGATGGACGTCGAGAGCATGTCCACTCCCCCGAGGCCGATCTGGTGGCAGGTATTGCAGCTGATATTGTGGCTTTCGGACAAACGGGGGTCGAAATAGAGAGCCTTGCCAAGGGCAACCATGGCCGGTGTCATCACCAGCCCGTCGCCGCCCACGGGCTTCTCGGGGATCGGTTTGAACAGTGCCTGGGCCTGGCCCATGAGTTCGCTCTGGGCGAGGCTCGCCAGCGGCGCGCAGGCAATGACTGCAAGAAACGGGACAAGGGCTATCTTCGTGATTTTCATGGCGGGTACCGGCGCATTTGCGTAAGGGGGTGGAATAAGAGCGAACCCACCCTCCCTGGCAGGCCCACCAGGCAAGTATCGGCTGACAGGGTCATCTGTTACCATTCGTCACATGACCTGTTGACCGAAAAATCCTCCCCTCTTCCACTGACTACGTCGGATGACGCATTGAACAGCAGTATCGCCCAAACCACGATCATCGCCTTTTGCAGCATAGTCAGCCTCGTCGTACTGGACCTGGCCTGGGATTACGCCAAGGGCGTCCCCTGGCTCCATATCGGGACTGAGCTGGCGATTTTACTGATCGCGGCAATTGCCAGCGGGTTGCTGCTTCGGCTCATGCTCCGGGAGCGCGCCGCGATCAGACAGCTGAAATCCGACCTGGTTGCCGCCCGGGAGGAATCGCAGCACTGGCGCCGCCAGAGCCACGAACTGGTAGCCGGCCTGGGCGCGGCCATCAAGGCAAAGTTCCAGGAATGGCGACTCAGTGAGGCCGAAGCCGAGGTGGGACTGTTGCTGCTGAAGGGCCTGAGCCTCAGGGAGATCGCCGAATTGAGGGAGACCAGTGAGCGCACCGTGCGCGAGCAGGCCAGGTCTGTTTACAGAAAGGCGGGCATTAACGGCCGGGCATCGCTGTCCGCCTACTTCCTGGAAGATCTGCTGCTGCCCCAGCCCTGAGCGGGTGCCGACAGTGTCCGCCAAGGCATAGCGCCACCGCGGCGGGTTATCCAGTCCAGACTATGGAGCGGTATGCAATGAACAATCCCCGTTACGTCACTGCCGAAGAGGCGGTAAAAGGCATCAAATCCGGAGAGCGGGTATTCCTCCACAGCGCCGCCGCAACCCCGCAACTGCTGGTTGACGCCCTCACCGCCAGGGGCAATGAATTGCAGGGTGTGGAACTCGTCAGCATCCATACCGAGGGGTCCGCGCCCTATCTCGACCCCTGCTACGAAGGGGTGTTCCACCTCAATACCTTCTTCGTTGGCGCCAACACCCGCGCCGCCGTCGCCAACGGTATGGCCAGCTATGTGCCGGTGTTCCTGAGCGAGATTCCGGGCCTGTTCAGGTCCGGTAAAATGCCACTGGACGTGGCCCTGGTGCAGGTCAGCCCGCCGGACAAACACGGTTTCTGCTCGATCGGGGTCTCCGTGGACATCACCAACGCGGCCATCGAGACCGCCCGGCACGTTATTGCCCAGGTCAACGAGAACATGCCCCGGGTTCATGGCAACGGCATCATCCATGTATCGGCCGTCGACGCGCTGGTGCGGTGTGACAGCCCCATTTTCGAGATGAAACCACCGCCACCGTCCCCTATTGATCAAAAAATAGGCGCGTTCATCGCGGAGCTGGTGGAGGACGGCGCGACCCTGCAAACCGGCATAGGTGGTATCCCCGATGCCGCCCTGCGCTCGCTGCGCGGCCACCGGGACCTGGGCATGCACACCGAGATGTTCTCCGATGGCGTGATCGAGCTGGTCGAGTGCGGCGCCCTCAACGGCAGGAAGAAATTCAAGCAGTGGGGGAAGATCGTCGCCGGCTTCTGTGTGGGCTCCCGGGCGCTTTACGACTTCGTCGACGATAACCCGATGATAGAAATGCGGGATATCTCCTACGTCAACGACACTTCCGTGATCCGCACCAATCCCAGGGTAACGGCTATCAACAGCGCGCTGGAGGTGGATATCACCGGCCAGGTCTGCGCCGACTCCCTCGGCAGCAAACAGTATTCGGGCGTGGGCGGCCAGGTTGATTTCATCCGCGGCGCCGCGCTTTCCCGGGGCGGCAAACCCATCATCGCGCTGAACTCGCTGACCAGTCACGGCCAGTCGAAGATTGTCACCCAGCTCAAGCCCGGAGCCAGTGTCACCACCAGCAGGGCACATGTACACTATGTGGTCACCGAGTTCGGGGCCGCCTACCTGTACGGCAAGAACCTGCGCCAGCGGGCATCGGCACTTATCGCGATAGCCCACCCCGACCACAGGGAGCAGCTCGAGCGGGACGCCTTCGCGATATTCCATCGTCACTAGTGCGCCGCTGCCAGCGGCGGGAACCACTCCCTCAATTTGAGTATATTATCTATATATTTCAATATGTTATATATAATTATAAAAGCGATTTATAGAATTTGCGCCGGGCCTCTCCCGGGTTGTCGCCAGGCGAACGCGCCGCTACCGGGCCCGGCCGGGAGAATTGCCTGCCCACACCGAACTTTCTTTATCTTCAGCAATCTATACACCCGTTGTTTAACCCGGGACGACTCAGGGTTACACTTGGCCACTGTTTTTATTATCAGGTGAGAAACTCTTGTATCTGCCGACCAAAATGAAGCCAGCGCTGCTGCTGGCGCTCCCCGCCCTGCTGCTTTACTGCCTGTCGCTGCCCTCACTGGCGGCGATTGAGCCCAGTGAAGCCGAACGCACGACCATTGTCGAAATGATCGACCAGCTCGAGCAGCGGCACTATGCCAAGCACCGCTACGACGACGATATGTCCTCCGCCCACCTGGACAGCTATATCGAGAGCCTGGACCGGGGCAAGATGTTCTTTACCGCCGCCGACCTCGCGGATTTCGACAAGTATCGCAAGGTAATGGACGACGAGCTGCACGAGGGCGACCTCGAGGCCGGCTTCTTCATTTTCAATCGGTTCCAGGAGCGCCTGGAAAGTCGCATGCAGAACGTGATCGACACCCTGCCCCAGCAGGTGGCGGCGATGGACTTCAGCGTGGACGAGAGCTACCCGCTGGATGCGGACGAGTGGGGCTGGGCCAAGACCACGGCGGAACTCGATGACCGCTGGCGCAAGCGCCTGAAGAACGAGGTCCTCAGCCTCAAGCTGGCCAAGAAGCCGGCCGAGGAGATCGTCCCGACGCTGGAGAAGCGCTACAGCAGCCAGCTCAAGCGCGTTGGCCAGTACAACAACCAGGACGTGTTCCAGATCTATGCCAACGCGCTGACTGAACTGTACGACCCGCATACCAACTACCTGTCTCCGCGCCGGTCGGAGAACTTCAATATCAATATGAGCCTGTCGCTGGAGGGTATCGGCGCAGTGCTGCAACAGGAGGACGAGTACACCAAGGTCTCCAGCCTGGTGGCCAAGGGCCCCGCTGACAAACAGGGTGAACTCAAGCCGGCCGACCGCATTATCGGGGTCGGCCAGGGCGAGAGCGGCGCGATCGAGGATGTGATCGGCTGGCGCCTGGACGAGGTGGTGGAACTGATCCGCGGCCCCAAGGATTCCGTCGTGCGACTGGAAGTCATCCCCGCCAAATCGAAGGCTGGCGACGAGCACAAGACGATCACCATCGTTCGCAACAAGGTGAAACTGGAAGAGCAGTCGGCCCAGAAGAAAGTGCTGGAAATCCCCGATGGCGACAAGAAGATCAAGGTCGGCGTGATCGACATACCCGCTTTCTACATCGACTTTGACGCCATGCGCCGGGGTGAGGCGGATTACAAGAGCACGACCCGGGACGTGAAAGTATTGCTGCAGGAGCTGCAGGACGAGGGCGTCGAGGGCATCGTGATCGACCTGCGCAATAACGGCGGCGGCTCCCTGCAGGAAGCCAACGAGTTGACCGGCCTCTTTATCGAGTATGGCCCGACGGTCCAGATCCGGCACTCATCGCGCCGGGTGTGGCGCGACGGCAAGCGCCTGAAAACCGCTTACTACGATGGCCCGATGGTGGTGCTTATTAACCGCCTGAGCGCCTCCGCATCGGAGATTTTCGCGGGGGCAATCCAGGATTACCAGCGCGGGCTTATCGTCGGCGACCGTTCCTTCGGCAAGGGTACGGTGCAGACCCTGATACCGCTGACCGAGGGCCAGCTTAAAATCACCGAGAGCAAGTTCTACCGCATTTCCGGCGACAGCACCCAGCACCGCGGTGTGGAACCCGACGTGGAATTCCCGTCGATCTACGACGACAATGAGATCGGGGAGAGCTCCCTGCATCACGCCCTGAACTGGGACCAGATCAATCCCGTCAGGCACCAGCGCTATAACGACCTTTCCACGATCGTTCCCCGTGTAACTGCGATGTATGTGGAACGCAGTGCCGGCAACCCTGACTTCGTCTACCTCGAGGACCAGGTGAAAATGGCCCGCGAAGCCAACGAAATCAAGGAGCTGCCCCTGAATGAGGCGGCCCGTATTGCCCTGCGGGACAGCCAGGAACAAAAAGCCCTGCTGATCGAAAACAAGCGGCGCAAGGCCAAGGGCGAGGAACCCCTGGCGAACCTGGAAGACGAACCGGTGGACGCCGAGGATCCGGACCTCGTGGTGGAGGAAGACAAAAAGACCGATGAGCCGGACGTGCTGCTCACTGAGGCGGCCAACGTGCTGGTGGATGTGGTGTTGCTGAAGGACCGCTCATTCGCGCTGCGCGCGCCGGTGGATACGGAGACCCCGGCCAAATAGGCATCTGGATTAAAAAACCCGGCGCGCGCCGGGTTTTTTTTGTTCATTTACCTGGCCCGTGCCACCGCGGGCAGCTGCATCAAAGCAGCTGTCGTTTTTCCTTGCCGCAGCGGCTGCAGCGGTACAGGGTAACCAGCTTGCCCTGCTTCACGTCGAATTGCCTGTCCTTGTCGACGACCCATTTATGGTGGCCGTGACGGCACAGGGTGCTGCCCTTGTGCTTGTCCTTCAGGGACGGCCTGCGAAAAGGAATGATATCGCCCATCGCCTGCTAATCCTGCGGCAGCAAGGTTCGCCGCAACGCGGTGTTCCATGATGCCAGGCGCCGGCGCCTTTGGGCTGCGCCCATCTCTGAAGAAAATTCCCGCTCCGACTGCCAGACCTTGCGCAGCTCCGCCGGGCTGCTCCAGAGCCCCACTCCCAGCCCCGCGAGGTAACAGGCGCCCGCCACGGTGGTTTCAATCACCTGCGGGCGAATAAGTTTGCGACCCAGCACATCGGCCTGGATCTGCATCAGCAGGTTATTGGCGGCGGCGCCGCCGTCCACCCGCAGGGGTCGCATGCGTTTACCCAGGTCCAGCTCCATGGCCCGCAGTATGTCGGCGTTCTGCAATGCCATGGCATCCAGTGTGGCCCGGGCGATGTGGCCGCGATCTGTGCCGCGGGTGAGGCCGGTAAAGGTGCCCCGGGCCTCGGGCACCCAGTGGGGCGCACCCAGTCCCGTCAGGGCCGGCACGAACTCGACACCGCCATGGTCGGCGACCTGGTTAGCCAGCGCCTCTATATCGCGGGCATTCCTGATTATACCGAGGCCGTCGCGCAGCCATTGCACCGCCGCGCCACAGATGAATGCGCCACCTTCGAGTGCGTAGACCGGTTTCGTCCCCTCCCCCAGTTGCCAGGCCACGGTGGTGAGCAGGCCCGACCCCGAGTGCACGATCCGCTGCCCGGTATTCATCACAATGAAAGAACCCGTGCCGTAGGTGCACTTGGCATCGCCGGGGTCGAAGCACGCCTGGCCAAACAGGGCGGCCTGCTGGTCGCCGGCGGCACCGGCGATGGGGATACCGTCGGGCAAACCCGCCACACCCCGGGTGTAGCCCAGCAGC
>JAOUDU010000160.1 GCA_029859085.1 Gammaproteobacteria bacterium
TACTGTCGCTGTCACTGGTGCTCGCGGCAGCGCCCGCCCTCGCCCAGAAGACGGGGCAATCCGCCAAGATCAGCACCGGTATCGTCGAGAACGTCCAGCGCGTCCAGCTTGACTCGGAGGCGGGCAAGGGCGCCCTGGTCGGTGGTACCCTTGGCCTGCTGTCGGCGGGTGGCAAGTCTTCCAGCAAGAAGGCGCGCAATACCATCATCGGCGCCGGTGCCGGCGGCGCCCTGGCGAGTTCCGCGCAGGGCAGTCGCAACGGGGTTGCCTATACCGTTCGTACCGGTGAGGGCAGTTCGATCCGCGTGGTGACCGACCAGACCGAGATCCGCATCGGCGACTGTGTTGTGGTGGAGGAGAGCGGGGCCACCGCCAATGTCCGCCGGGTGACGCCGACTGCCTGTGAATCTGCATCCGCCACGGCGCGCGAGCAATTGCAGGACACTTTCCAGAAGGAAGCGACAGAATGCGCCAATGCCAAGCAGCAACTGGTTGAGGCCGCCACGGTAGACGAGGTCGATCTCGCGCGCCGGAAGATGGAAATTCTCTGCAGCGATTGAACTTTCGGGCGGGCTGGCGGCACCCGGACAGGTGTTGCGCCGTTAGTCCCGCCTGTTGCGGCGAGCCGCTGCGCTCAGGTTGAGATTACCAGTCGCAGCGCCTGTAGCTGCAGATTGGCGTGCCGGATATGTACCGCGCATTCGTCGATGCGATGGCGCAGGTGATCCAGCTCGTCCTGGCGGATGGAGGGGTTGACCACACGCAGTGCTTCCAGTCGGCTGAGTTCGCGGCCCAGGTCCGCGCGCATATCCTGGTCCGCCCCGGCGAGAATCGTCTGCAGCAGTTTTTCGGCCCGGTCCTTTGCCAGTGCCATCTTGGCCTCCACTTCGTGGTGGACCTGCTTGATGATCGCCAGCGCGGTGGATTTTTTCACACTCTGTATAAGGTCGTTGAGGCGGGTATGCGGGACCAGCTGCGCCAGGTCCTTGCCACGCGCATCCACCAGCAGGCGAATCGGTGACAGCGGCAGGAACCGCTCCACCTGGAGCGAGCGCGGCGCCACGCAGTTCACGGTATAGAGGGCCTCCAGCAGCATGGTGCCGGGCGCGACGCCCTTGAGTTTGATCGTGCCTATGGCGGCATTGCCCAGTTCGGTGGAGTGAACCATGTCCATTGCCTCCAGGATCATCGGGTGTTCCCAGCTGGCGAATTCCATGTCCTCGCGCGCCAGTGCCTTGTCGCGGCTGAAAGTGATCGTAGTCCCGTCTTCCCTGAGGTAGGGGAAGTGGCCAGTCAGCATATGTTCTGACGGGCGCAGTATCAGTGCCTGCTCCGAGTGGAACTCCTGGTCCACGCCAAAGGCCTCGCACAGGGCCTCGAGGAATTTTTCCAGCGCATCACCCTGCTCGTTCGCCTTGATCTCCTCGATCAGGGCGGCGGCGACTTCGGGTTTGCAGGAGTTGCGCTCCAGCAGGCGATCGCGCCCCTCCCTCAGTTCCCGCCGGGTGCGGGCGGTGAATTCGGCGGTGGCCGCAACCAGCTTGTCGAACTCTGCCGTGCGCTGCTCCAGCTCGGGCAGCAGCTGGTCGCGGAATGTCTCGAAAATCATGTAGCCCGCGGAGCAGCTGTCAGTAAACAGGTTTATACCCTGGTCATACCACTCCAGCAGGGTTTCCTGCGCTGTCTGCTGGAGATAGGGGACATGAATTTCCACGTCACTCTGCTGGCCGATCCTGTCCAGCCGGCCGATGCGCTGTTCCAGCAGGTCCGGGTTCAGGGGCAAGTCGAACAGTATCAGGTGGTGGGCAAACTGGAAGTTGCGACCCTCGCTGCCGATTTCCGAACAGACCAGGGTCTGCGCACCGTTGATTTCATCGGCGAAATAGGCGGCGGCGCGATCCCGTTCGATAATGGACAGGCCTTCGTAGAAAGCGGCGGACCTGATGCCGGCGCGCAGGTGCAGGTGATGTTCCAGCGCCACCGCGGTCTCCGCGCAGGCGCAGATCACCAGCGCCTTGGCCGGGCGCAGTTCCTTCAGCTTTTTCTCCAGCCAGGTTACGCGGCTGTCGAAAGACAGCCAGCTGTCGTCGAGGTAGGGCATTTCCGGGTGCAACTGCTCCTCGATCCCGACCCTGGCGAACCGGTACTCATCGGGCGCGGGCAGGGGGTAGCGGTGCAATACGCGGCGGGGGAACCCCGCTACCGCGGCCCGGGTGTTGCGGAACAACACCCGCCCGGTGCCGTGGCGATCCAGCATCTGTTCGATAAGTGCCTGGGGCGGTGTCGCCGGGTCGAGGCCCGGCGGCAGGTCAGTCGGCTGCCTGCCCGCTTCCAGCGCATCCGCCAGCTCACTCAGGTGACGGTACTGCTTCTCTTCGGCCTTGAAGCTCTCGAGGTCGTGGAAACGGGAAGGGTCCAGCAGGCGCAGCCTGGCGAAGTGGCTGGCCTGCCCGATCTGCTCGGGTGTGGCGGTCAGCAGCAGCAGGCCGGCACTGGCCCGGGACAGGGCTTCGACAAACCGGTAGTCATCCCCGGCCCCTGCAGGTGACCAGTGCAGGTGATGGGCCTCGTCTATCGCCACCAGGTCCCAGTTGGCGGCCGTCGCGAGAGCCTGCAGGTCGGGGCGCGACTCGAACAGTGACAGGCTGCACAGCACCAGCTGCTCGCTTTCAAACGGGTTTCCTTCCGGAATCTCCGCCAGGCGTTCCGCGTCGAACAGCGCAAAGTAGAGGTTGAAACGCCGCAGCATTTCCACCAGCCACTGGTGCAACAGGCTTGGGGGGACCATCACAAGCACCCGCGACGCGCGACCGGTGAGCAGTTGCTGGTGGATGATCATACCCGCCTCGATGGTCTTGCCCAGGCCTACCTCGTCCGCCAGCAGTACCCGGGGCGCGTGGCGCTGGCCGACTTCGTTGGCGATGTAGATCTGGTGCGGCAGCAGGTTGGTGCGGGTACCCATCAGTCCGCGCGCGGCTGAGCGCTGCAGGCGGTCCGTGTGCTCGAAGGTCGCCACCCGCAGGGCGAAATCGCTGTTCTTGTCGAAGTGGCCGTTGAGCAGGCGCTGCTGCGGGGTGGTCAGCTGGACGAAGGCGTCCAGTTCCAGTTCGGATACGGTCTGTTCCTGCTCGTGGTGATCGTTGCCGGTATAAACCAGCAAACCCTGGTGCTCGGTTACCCGGGTGACCAGTAACTCCACCTTGTTGACGGTGGATATGCGGTCTCCCACCTTGAAGCGCAGTCGACTCAGCGGCGCGCTCTCGGTGGCGTAGGTTCGCTCCTCTTCCACCGCCGGGAAGGCCAGGGTGACCCGTCTGCCGTCCAGGTCCACGACCACACCCAGGCCGAGCTGCGCATCGGCGTGGCTGACCCAGCGCTGGCCTACAATATATTCCATCAGCGCGCTCCGAAAAAAAGTCCCATGCTGTTGCGGTATACCTGCTCCAGCATCGCCTCAACATCAAGTTGTTTTACCTCGGCCACCTTTTCCGCGACCAGGGGCAGGTAGAAGGGGGCGTTGGGCCTGCCCCGGTAGGGTACCGGTGTCAGGTAGGGCGCATCGGTTTCAAGCAGGATCTGTTCCAGCGGGGTCAGCGCTATCACCTCCCGGACGTTGTCGGCCCGGTTGAAAGTGGCGATACCGTTGAAGCCCAGCATGAAGCCTTCAGACAGGCAATACTGGGCCAGCGCCACGCCGGAAGTAAAACTGTGCAGCACTCCCTTGCGCCGAAGCCCCGGGCCGAAGGCGCGCAGGATGTCCCGGGTATCCTCGTCCGCCTCACGGGTGTGAATCACCACCGGCATGTCCAGATCTGCCGCCAACTGGAGCTGGCGTTCGAACACCTCGCGCTGCACCGCCCGGTCGGCGTGGTCGTAATGGTAATCCAGCCCGATTTCGCCGATCGCGAGTATCCGCTCATCGGCGGCCTGTGCCCGCACCACCGCCTCGACCTCGTCGTTGTAGGCGGCTGCCTCGTGGGGGTGGATACCCTGGGTGCCCCAGATATTCGCCGCCTCGCGGGTCAGTTGCAGCACCCTGCCGAGGTTGGCGGGGGATACCGCAATGGTGATAATTCGCTCGATACCCACCGCCGCGGACTGGGCCAGCGTGACAGCGAGTTCGTCGGCGTCGAGGTAATCCAGGTGGCAGTGGGTTTCTATAATGGGCGTGTCAAAACGCGGGATATCGCGCCGCTTGCGGTTGCTCATCAGGTTCGCTGCCAGCTGCCGTCCCCCGCCTCAGCGAGAGGCGGCGGCGCTCTTGGGCCTGGCCTTGGGCCGCACCGCCCGGGACCGGACCCCGGGTTTGGCCTTGGTCGTGGCTTTGGCCTTGGCCCTGGCTTTGGCCTTGGCCCCGGTTTTGGTTGTGGCCCTGGGTTTGGTCGTGGCCCTGGGTTTGGCCTTGACCCTGGATTTCGGCCCTGGCCTGGCCCTGGCGGCGGCGCGGGCGCCGGATTTGCTGCCCCGGTCGCGTTTTGGCGATACCACTTCAAGGTCCACTGGCGCTGCCTTGCCCGCTGCCCCCCGGCCCGTTGCCGCCCGGTAGATCTCCTCGTAGGAGGATACCAGGAAATCGTGGTAGAGCTCCGGGTCGGGCATGATATCCCGGTCCGCCAGTACCGACAGGGTGACCTTGCCGGCGTAGCTGAAAACCAGGTGGAAGATACCCATCGCCGGGGTCAGCACGCCCAGGCCGTAGTAATCCACCATCCTGGCGCCGGCGCAGTAGAGCGGGAAGTCCGGGCCCGGCACGTTGGAGATACAGGTGGAGACGTTCATCGGAATGAACCGGGATAATTCATTGCGCGCCCAGAAGCCGGCGACCGCTTTCGAGACCAGTGGAGAGAACACGCCCGCCAGTTTCATCGCGTCCACCATCGGGCTGGCCTCACCGCTGACCTTGGCCTCTGCGGTGGACTGCTTGATGGCATGGAGGCGTTCGACGGGGTCAGCTATATCCGTGTGCAGCGAGGCAAATACCGAGCCCACCTGGTTGTTGTCGGCAGTCATGTCCCGCCGGGTGCGCATGTTGAGGGGAATCGCGGCAGCCAGGGAGCCTTCCGCCGGCGCCTCGCCCTTGCTCTGGAGGTAGCGCTGGAGGGCGCCGCCTATCACCCCGAGGGCGACGTCGTTCAGGGTTACGCCCGCCGCGTCCTTGATCGCCTTGAAACCCGCCAGCGGAAACTCCGCCGCATCGAAAACCCGGTGCGGGCCCACCGACCGGTTGAGTATGGTTTTCGGCGCCGACACGTCCGGCGCCGGCAGCTGCTTGCGGGCGACCTCGACGGCGTACTTGCCGATTGCCAGGGTATTGCGGGCGGTGCCACGGACCAGCTGCAGCGTATTCCTGACGCCGTTTATCGAGGCCCTGGAAAGCAGCTCCGCCATACCCGGGTCGGGGTCGACCAGGCGCGGCTCCTCCTCTGCGTCGTCAGCATCGGGGCACGGCTGCAGGTCGTGCAGCGCGGCCATGAAGGAGGAACCGCCGGCGCCGTCGACCAGGGCGTGGTGCATCTTGGTATAGACCGCGAAACAGCCGGTGGGAAGATCGGGTATATTGTCCAGCCCCTCGATAATATAGGCCTCCCAGAGGGGGCGCGACATGTCGAGCGGGCGCGAGTGCAGGCGCGCCACCTGGATGCACAGCTGGCGCCAGTCGCCGGGTGCGGGCAGGGCGATGTGGCGCAGGTGGAATTCGACGTCGAAATTGGCATCCTTCACCCAGTAGGGTCGATCGAGTCCCCCGGGCACCTCGACGATGCGGGTGCGAAACAGCGGCATCTTGCCGAGGCGGCGTTCAAAGCTGGCAATCACATCCTTGAAACGCACGAAGCCGCCGGGGGCGGTGGACGGATCGTAGATACCCAGCCCGCCCACGTGTTGCGGTGTGTTGGTTTGCTCGAGATTGATGAACGCTGCGTCAAGTATTCCAAGTTGTTTCATGTAACCCTTCCGCCTGCTGTCTGCGATTTCCTGGTGCGGGTGACCGGCCTGCCAACCACCCGGTGATTTCGGTGTTGCCGTTGCACCGCGCCTGTCGGCACCAGCCGGCTTGCGGGGGAACCGCCTTCGTGGCATGTTGGCGCCTGTCCCCACGGGTCTCTCCTGAAGTGAGAGATAAGCGCTGGGGCGACGGTACAAACAGGCGGTCGTTATATCATTTTACGACGGTCATTCGCTAGGAAATGTGCTCGGTAAATGGTTGGCAAGCTGAATAGTTGTTCCCGGCGCCAGGGACGAAGTCCGCTGTTGCAAATGCTGGGCCTGCTCTGCGCCCTGGCCGTGCCGCCGCCTGTCTGGGCCGGCACGCCTGCCCCCTATGGCGAGTACTTCGTGCGGCTTGGCCAGAGCTGGCCGGATGCCGGTGCCATTACTCCCGGGCCCGAGCCGCTGCCGGGGCCGGAGTCCGATGACGTCGCGCGCTTCGAGCGC
>JAOUDU010000161.1 GCA_029859085.1 Gammaproteobacteria bacterium
ACCACCGCAAGCCTGTGGGGTGTGACCGCCAGCCTGGTCGCCCTGGCCACAATTACCGTGGCCAGCCTCTGGCGCTGCACCCGGCCCTGGCCCGTGACAGACAACGAATTCCTTGCGCAACTGCTGATCGATGTGCTGGGCTGGACCGCGCTCATGTACTTCAGCGGCGGCGCCAGCAATCCTTTCGTGTCCTATTACATCGTGCCCCTGGTGGTCGCCGCCGCCGTACTGCCCTGGCGCTTTACCTGGCTGGTGGCCGGCACCTCACTGCTCGCCTATAGCCTGCTGCTCTACTACTACCGGCCCTTCCCCCTGTTCTCCCCCCATGCGCACATGGGCCACGGCGACGACGGCAATGTTCATATCCTGGGCATGTGGTTCAATTTTCTTTTCAGCGCCGGCCTGATTACCTATTTCGTGGTCCGCATGGCGTCGATGTTGCGGCAGCAGGAGGCGCGTGCGGTGGCCCGGCGCGAGGACCGACTGCGCAACGACCAGATCATGGCGGTGGCGAGCCTGGCGGCCGGAACCGCCCATGAACTGGGCACGCCGCTGGCCACGATGACGGTACTGGTGGAGGAGATGCTGCACGATGACAGCCTGGGCCGGCAGGCCCGGGAGGACTGCGAGCTGCTGCGCAGGCAACTGGCCCAGTGCAAGTCCACCCTGAACACCCTGACCCGCACCGCCGAACTGTCCAGCGTGGGGCAGACCCGACGCCAGGCCCTCGGGGAGTTCGTGCAGCAGACCGTCGAACGCTGGGCCGTGCGTCGACCCGGGGTGAGCTATGACATCAGCCCGGGCCAGGTGGCCGCCGGGGCGGCAATCGAATACGACTCCACCCTGTGCCAGGCCGTCGAGAACCTGCTCAACAATGCCGCCGATACCGGCTCCGAACGGGTGGATGTGCATTACCAGTCCACCGGGCACGAGGCCCGCATCGTCGTCCGGGACCGGGGACCCGGCATCAGCGGCGAACTCCTGCGGGACATGGGCAAGCCCATTATCCGGGCCAGCCGCAACGGCCTCGGCATAGGCCTGCTGTTGAGTCACGCCACGGTTGAGCGGTGCGGTGGCCGGATCGAACTGCTCAATGCCAGGGACGGGGGCACCGAGGCCAACCTCTACCTGCCGCTCGCCGGGGAGCGCGAAGATGACTGAAACCGCTGGGAAAATCCTGCTGGTGGACGACGACCCCGTCTTCACCGGCGTCATGGCCCGGGGTTTCAGGCGGCGCGGGTTCACAACCCGCAGCTGCGCCACGGCGGAAGCAGCCCTTGCCGCCTGCCGCGAGTTCAGGCCCAGCCACATCCTGCTGGACCTGAATATGCCCGGCACCTCCGGCCTGGTGATCCTGCCGCGCCTGCTGGCGGCTTCCCCCGGAGCCGCCCTGGTGGTGCTCACCGGCTACTCCAGCATCGTGACCGCCGTGGAGGCCACCCGGGCGGGCGCCACCAACTACCTGTGCAAGCCGGCCACCATCGATGAAATACTCAGCGCATTTGCCGGGGACGCCGGGGCCGCCCCGGCGGCGGTTCCCAGCGACCCCATCTCGGTGGAGCGCCTGGAATGGGAGCATATTCAGCGGGTGCTGCAGGACTGCGCAGGCAATGTGTCGGCGACGGCCCGCGCCCTCGGGATGCACCGTCGCACGCTGCAGCGCAAGCTGCAGAAACGGCCGGTGCGGCGCTAGCGGGACTCCACCCGGGCGGCCGCGATAGCCAGCAGGCGCCTGCCCACCGCAGCCATATCGACCTCTGCGGTGGGCAGCAGCGCGGCCATCGAGGTCACCTGCAGGCCCCGGTAACCGCAGGGGTTGATGCGCCCGAAGGGTTCCAGGTCCATGTCCACATTGAGCGCCAGGCCATGGTAGCTGCAGCCGCGGCGCACCCTCAGGCCCAGCGAGGCGATTTTCGCACCGTCCACGTAGACCCCGGGAGCCTCGGGTTTGGGAGCCGCGGCAATACCGTATTCAGCCAGCAGCTGGACGATGCTGTGCTCGATGGTATTGACCAGGTCGCGCACGCCCCAGCTGCGCCGCCGCAGGTCTATCATCAGGTAGAGAACCCACTGGCCGGGGCCGTGGTAGGTAACCTGGCCGCCGCGATCCACCTGGATCACCGGGATATCGCCGGGGGCCAGCACATGCTCCGCCCTGCCGGCCTGGCCCTGGGTAAAAACCCGGGGATGCTGCAACAGCCACAGCTGGTCGGGCTCATCAGGGGTGCGGGAAGCGGTGAGGTCCTTCATCGCCTGCAGGGTGGGCTCGTAGGCGACCAGCCCCAGCTCCCGCTGCAGCACCGGGGGAATCGCCATCAGATAACCATTTGCACCCGACCGGTACCCAGCAGGCCCTGGTGCAGGGCCTCCAGTTGCTCGGGACCGGTAGCGGTAATAACGACCGTGATCGCGGTAAAAGTGCCCTTGCTGGAAGCCCTGGCGGTGACCGCCGTGCGATCGAAGCCAGGCGCGTGCTGCTCGAATACGGTGAGGATTACCTCGCTGAGGTCCTCGGAGCTGCGCGCGAGGACCTTGATCGGGTAATCGCAGGGAAACTCAATTCTGGGCGGTTCCTGCTGCATGGAGACCCTCCATTCGTTGTCAGCCCCCAGGCCTCAGGTGGCGAAAAGAGAGCTTATCCACATCATGATCGTATCCCAGAGCCGGGCGAAAAACCCACCGGGCTCCACTGCCTCAAGGGCTACCACCGGGGCTTCGTACAGCGTTTCGTCGCCGGCAACGAGTTTCACGGTTCCCACCTGGTCACCCACGGCCAGGGGTGCCACCAGCTGCGGGTTCAGCTCGACGTTGGTGGCCAGGCTCTTTGCCTTGCCCCGCGGCAGGGTCAGCAGGGTCTTGTCAATCAGGCCAACGGACACGAGGTCCTGCTGCCCTTTCCAGACCCGGGGCTTGTCCAGCTCGTGCATCGGGCCGAATACCTCGACCGTCTCGAAGAACCGGAAGCCGTAATTGAGCAGGCTGCGGGCCTCGTTCTTGCGCGCCTTGGTGCTCTTGGTACCCATGACCACGGCAATCAGGCGCATGTTGTTGCGCAGGGCTGATGCAACCAGGCAATAGCCGGCCTCGGCGGTGTGGCCGGTCTTGAGGCCGTCCACCGAGGGGTCCTCGCCGAGCAGCGAGTTGCGGTTGTACTGCTTGATGTTGTTGTAGGTGAAATCCCGTTCCTTATAGATCGCGTAGTGCTCGGGAAACTTCGTGATGATAGCCCTTGCCAGTATGCCCAGGTCCCGGGCGGTAACTACGTGGCTCGGGTCAGGCAGGCCGTGGGAGTTGACGAAATGGGAGCCTGTCATACCCAGCGCCTGGGCCTGGGTGTTCATCATCTCGGCGAATACCTCTTCGCTGCCGGCCAGGTGTTCCGCCACCGCCACCGTGGAGTCGTTGCCGGAGGAGATAACGATGCCCCGCTCCAGGTCTTCAATACTCACGTCCTTGCCCGGCTCGATCCACATCAGCGAGGATCCGGCAAATATAGGGTTCTGCGACCAGGCGTTCTCGCTGACCGTCACCATGTCCTCCTTGTGCACCCGTCCCGCCGCCATCTCGTTGGCCAGCACATAGGCGGTCATCATCTTGGTGAGACTGGCTGGTGGCAGCTGCACGTCGGCGTTGTGTTCCGCCAGCACGGCGCCACTGGTGGCATCCATCAGGAAGTAGGCGGTGGCCTCGAGCTGGGGCGGAGAGGGTATGGTGTCGTCGGCGCGGGTTGCCAGGGCGATAATGGCAAGGAGCGAAAGCAGCAGTCGTTTAGTCATAACAGGATGGGGCCGTGGGGAGTACAGGAAGCTGCGCATGTTAACCCATGCGCGGTTTCAACGAAAGAAACGGCTGTAGCGGCGCGAAGCCAGTGTCATGTCCGGTTAATTCGCATTATTTCAGCGTGCCGGACAGGACACTATGGCAGCGGCTGGCCGCCTTCATAGCCGGCCAGCCGCAGCTGCTGCTGTACCGACTCGATCTCGCCGGCGCCCGACATGGGCCCGATGCGCACCCGGTACAGCAGGTTCGCGCCGGACTGCACCTCGCTGACAAACACCGGCGGCGCCAGCAGCTCCTGCAACCGTTCCTGCAGGCGCAGGGCGGAGGATTCGGAGCTGTAGGCGCCGAGCTGCAGGTAGCGATAATCCCCGGCGACGGTGCCGCGGCGATCATCCACCCCGGCGACGTCCAGCACCTCCACTGCCACCTGGGCCGTGCCCTGCTCCATATAACCGAGCTTGACCGCGGCCCCGTAGGACAGGTCGATCACCCGGTCTGAGTGGAAAGGACCGCGGTCGTTTACCCGCACGATAATGCTCTTGCCGTTGCCGAGGTTGGTCACCCGGGCATAGCAGGGTATCGGCAGGGTCTTGTGGGCCGCGCTGGCCAGGTAAAGGTTGTAGATCTCGCCGTTGGAGGTCTCGTGGCCGTGAAACTTGGCGCCGTACCAGGAGGCGGTACCGGTGACCCTGTAGCCCTTGTGATTGCCCAGCACCTCGTAGGTAACACCATCGACGATGTAGGGGCTGTTGTTGCCCGCCGACAGGATCGGGTCCGGGCGGGGGATGGCATCGTGCACGTCCTCCGGGTCAATGGGAATCGGCGGCGCCCCGTCCCGGGCGTGCTGGTAGCGGGAGGGCAGGCTCGCGATATCGGGCGCCGGTTCAGGGGTTGGCGTGGGCTGGCTGGTACAGGCGGCGGTAACCAGGGCCAGCAGTCCGACCAGCGCAAACAGCGGCCGCGCTATCACGAGCTGACGCGCTCCGCCAGGCGCCGGCTCAGCTCGTACACGCACATCGCGTACATCGCGCTGTGGTTGTAGCGGGTGATGACATAGAAATTGTGCAGACCCAGCCAGTATTCATAACCGTTCTTCAGTTCGAACTTCATCGCCGTGGCCATGGCCTTCGGATCCACCGGCGCCGTGGGCTCCAGCCCGGCTTTGATGAAATCCGCCACGGTGTGCCCGGGCTCAAGGTTTTTCCTGCCCTGGACGAACCACTGCTCCGGTACCGGCCCCTTCGCGGTAGCGCCTACCACCACGGTGCCGCCCTTGGTCCAGCCATGGCGCTTGAAATAGTTGGCCACGGAGCCGATGGCGTCCACCGGGTTGGTCCAGATGTCCTCCACCCCATCGTCGTCAAAATCCACAGCGTAGCTCAGGTAACTGCTGGGCATGAACTGGCCGTATCCCATCGCGCCGGCGTAGGAGCCCTTGAGGGCCAGGGGGTCAAAGCCCTGCTGGCGGGTGAGAATCAGGTAGTTTTTCAGTTCCCCGGTGAAGAATTCCGAGCGCGGCGGGTAATCGAAGGCCAGGGTGGAGAGGGCATCGATCACCCGGTAACTGCCGGCATTCCTGCCGTAGTAGGTCTCAACCCCGATAATCGCGACGATGATTTCGGCCGGCACACCGGTTTCCCGCTCGGCCCGCGCCAGCGTGGCCCGGTGCTCCCGGTAAAACTCGATACCCTGCTCCAGGCGCTTGTCGTTGAGGAATATCTCCCGGTATTCATACCAGGGCTTGCTCTTTTCCGCAGGGCGGGAAATCGCGGTGAGGATGCTCTCCTGGCGCTGGGCGCTGGCAAAGACCAGCAGCAGCTGCTCCCGGTCGAAGTCCTGCTCCTTCACCAGCTGGTCCACCAGCGCCAATGCAGCGGGGTTAGTGTCATAGTTATCCGCTGCACAGGAGAATGTGCTCCACAGGCAGGTCACCACCAGGGCGATTTTCAGGCGTACCGACATACTCTACCACTCGATAAAAAATTGAGAAAACGTGTAACTGACTGCGAAGCGCTCACCTGGGCCCCACGGATTTTTCGGTACTGATAGCCATCAGTATGCCGAAACCCGCCATCAGGGTGACCACCGAGGTTCCACCGGCGCTCACCAGCGCCAGCGGCACCCCCACCACCGGCAACAGGCCGGCGACCATCCCCATATTAACAAAGATATACACAAAAAACGTCAGTGTAAGGCTCCCCGCCATCATCCTGCCGAAACTCGACTGCGCCTTGACCCCTATCCAGAAGCCGCGCAGCAGTATCAGCAGGTAAATGCTCATCAGCACCAGCACACCGCGCAGGCCGAATTCCTCCGACAGGACCGCAATGATGAAATCGGTGTGGCTCTCCGGCAGGAAATCGAGGTGCGACTGTGTGCCGAGGGTCCAGCCCTTGCCGTCCCAGCCCCCGGAGCCAATGGCGGTCTTCGACTGGATGATATTCCAGCCCGCCCCGAGTTTGTCGCTCTCTGGATCCAGCATGGTGAGAATCCGCTGCTTCTGGTAGTCCTTGAGCACGAACATCCAGGCCGGCCAGGCAGAGGCCCCGGCCAGCACCACGGCACCGAATATATAGCGCCAGCCCATGCCTGCCATATACAGCACGAACAGGCCGCTCACCGCGATCAACAGGGCGGTGCCCAGG
>JAOUDU010000162.1 GCA_029859085.1 Gammaproteobacteria bacterium
GAGATAAGCCGGCATGACCTCGGACTGCTCAAACGCCGCCAGTGCCTGCTCCCAGCGGCGGGGTAAGGTGATATCACCACCAGCCAGCGCTGTACCCTCGGCGATCATCGGGCCCGGCTCGCAACCGTGGGTGATCCCATGGTGGATCCCGGCCAGCACCGCCGCCGCGACGAGGTAGGGGTTGGCGTCCGCCCCGGCAACCCGGTGCTCTATACGCCGGTTCCGGTGGCCCGATACGGGAATGCGCAGGCTTACATCCCGGTGGTTGTAACCCCAGCTGGGTGACAGGGGCACATATGTGCCAGGCACGAAGCGGCGATAGGAATTGGCGTTGGGGGCAAAGATCGCCATAGCGTCGGTCATGGTTGCCGCCAGGCCCCCGATGGCATGCCGCATATCCGCGGAGACGGCGGGCACCTCCCCAGCGGAGGGGTCGGCAAATACGTTGTTGCCCCGGGCGTCGTACAGGCTGACGTGAATATGCAGGCCGCTACCGGCGCTGCCGGCAAAAGGCTTGGCCATGAACGTGGCCGAGATCCCCTGCTGCAGCGCCACCCCCTTGACGATACGCTTCAGCAGCAGGGCGTGGTCGCAGGCCAGCAGCGGATCGTCCACGTGTCGGGTATTGATCTCCCACTGCCCCGGCGCGAACTCTGACAACATGGTCGTGATCGGCACAGACTGCTGCTCGCAGGCGATGCGCACCGCGTCGAGGAAGGCGTCGTACTGCCACAGGTCCTCCGCCATTGCGAACTGTATGCCCTGCTGTTCCATACCGGTCCCGGGAATGCGCCCCAGCAGCGGCTTCGGCACCAGGCCGTCGCCCGGCGCCACGAGATAGAACTCCAGCTCAGTCGCAATCACCGGCTTCAGTCCCAGCTCGGCAAAACGGGCCACCACACCGGCCAGGACGTGGCGCGGATCTGACCAGGCGGGCCTGCCCTCGAAGTCGTAGTGAGCGGCCAGCACCTGACCGGTGGGAGACGCGAGCCATGCCACCGGGGCCAGGCTGCCACTCACCGGCAGTATTTTATTGTCCGGCTCCCCCGCCACCAGGCGCGGATCAACCTCGTGGTCGTACTCCCCCATTGTGGTGACCAGTGACTGGGTGGCCGGGCATTTCAGCGCGCCTTCAAACAGCGCGCCGAATTCGCTGCGGTGAATCCGCTTGCAGCGAAAAATGCCATTCATATCCGGCATCAGCACTTCCAGCATCTGGATACCCGGATGCCGCGCCAGAAACTCGTCCAGCTCCTTGTACCCGCTATCCACAGTCACCTCGTCACTCCTTTGAACCGGTCCGCACAAGCAGCGCGTCCAGGCCGATGCATTCGTCCGACATCAGCCGCACCGGGTTGATATCCACTTCCGCGATACAATCCGCCAACTCGATGGCCAGTACCGACAGGCGCGAAGCCATCTGGCAGAACGCCTCTACCGCCAGGGCCGGGCGACCACGCACCGCACCCAGTAGTCCATACATCTTCAGGCCCCGCAGTGCCCGCCTGGCGGCAGCGGGGCCGAAGGGCGGCAACAGCACCGCGGTGTCCCGCAGCAGTTCCGCGTACACACCGCCAAGCCCGAGCACCACCGTCGGGCCGAACTGGCTGTCGCGGGCGATACCCAGGATCATCTCGACCCCTGCGCCGGTCACCATGGGCGCTATCATGAGCGAGGGCCCCAGCCGCGCGCTCATCTCGACGCAGGCCCGCTCCAGGGACTCCGCATCCGCGAGGTTCAGCACCACCCCGCCAACATCGGACTTGTGGGCAATGCCGGCCTGCGCGGTTTTGAGCACCACCGGGAAACGGGCCGTATGCAGCACCCCGGGCGGCACCGCGGGACCGTCAAAGCTGGTACCGGCGACGATGGCAATCCCGAAATCCCGCAACAGCTGCCCTGCCCTCGCCTCATCCAGGTCGTCACCGCCGCGCAGCTGTTCGCGCCAGTAGTGCACGATATCGGGCGCGGCGGCCGGTGGCGGATCCTCTTCCCGCGCGAGGAAATCGCGGTAAGCCATCAGGCTGCGGGCGCCAACCTGGAACTCCCGCAATCCATCCAACACCGGAAATCCGGCGCGGGTGGCCGCGACCACCTGCGGGTCACTACCCGATCCGGCGCAATTGGCCACCAGGCACACGGGCTTCCCGGTCGCGGCATGGGCGCCCCGCAGGTACTGCAGGTAGCTGGCATAGATACCGCCGCCGGGGCCGCGATCGTGCACCACCGCGCCGATGGCAACACCCGGGTCCTGCATCAGGGCGACGAAACAGCTCTCCATGTAGCGGCCGGCTTCGGCACCACCGCTGCCCCAGGCGTCCAGGGGATTCACTGCGGGCAGGCCCGCGTCGAGGATACCCTGCAGGCGCTCGACACTGGCGGCATTCAGTGCGGGGTAGTCCACCCCGAGTTCGTCGGCCAGGTCGATAGCCAGCTGCCGCTCACCCCCGGAGTCGTGCATTGTGGCCAACCCGCCGGGAGGCAGCGGGCCGGCCCTGGAAAACAGGATCATGGTGGCCGCCAGTTGCGCCATATCGTCCACGCGCTGTACGCCGTAACGCTCGAACAGCGCCGCGAAGACGGCGTCGCTGCCAGCCAGGGCGCCACTGTGGGACACCACCAGGCGCGCCGCCAACTCCGTCCTGCCCACTTTCACGACGACAATCGGCACCCGCCTGCGGCGGGCCTTTTCCAGGGCGGCGATAAACCGTTGCGGGTGGCGGCTGGTTTCCAGGAACAGGCCGATTACCCGGGTCTCGGGCTGGTCGAGCGCATAGTCCAGGTAATCCTCCACCGACAGGCACAGCTCCTGGCCGGTGGAGGCGGCAAACAGGAAGTCCAGGCGCTCCTCACAATCCATGATGCCGGACATGCCGGCGCCGGACTGGCTGAGCAGGACCGCGTTGCCGGGGTGCCCGTGCGCCCGGGTATCAAAACCCGAAATCCACACACCGCCGCGAAAATTGAAAAAGCCCATGCTGTTGCCGCCGTGCAGCAGCATGCCGGCCGCCTGCGCTTTCTGGCGGATACGCCGGGCCAGGCCCGGCGTCGCCGGCGCCCGGAGATCCGGCGCGGGGACATCATGAGCACCCTCGCCTGGAATCACCATGCCGGAGAACACGGTGGCCGCCTCGACGCCCAGGGCCAGGGCTTCATCGAAGCAGGCCTCCAGGCGAGAGTCGTTCACCGCGAATACCACGTGTTGCGGTACCTCGGGCAGTGCCGCCAGCGACGCGAAACAGGGCAGCCCCCCGATGGCGTCGCGCGCGGGATTCACCAGGTAAACGGCGCCGGCATAAGCGCCCTTGCGCAGGTTGACCAGCACCTCGTTGCCGGGCGAGCCGACCCTGGCGCTGGCGCCCACGATGGCAATCGAGCGGGGCTGCAGCAGCGGGTCTAGCCGGCCTCCGGACACAGCCTGGCCTAGAACTGGCCGGGTGGAACGGCGCGCCGCCGCGGGGGATTGAATACCGGCGCGGCAATCACCGTACAGGGCGCCAGTACCCGGGTCCACTGCAGTTCCCGCTGGTAATAGATTTCCGCCACCAGTTTTTCCCCCACCGCACCGTGGGGCATTTCGAGCTGGGCAAAGGCGACATTTGACTTGGCCGTCGGGCACCAGGCGGCCGAGGTGACAGTACCCACTTTCTTCCCATCCTTGAGGATGAAAGAGTGCTGGGCCGGCTTGTTGCCGTCGACGTCCAGCATCGCAAAGCGGTAGCGCGAGCCCTCGGCCCGCTCCCGCTGCAGGGCTTTGCGGCCATTGAAAACCGGTTTATCCATATCCACCAGCCACTCCAGCCCCAGCTCGTAGGGGGAGCGGGAGCGACCGTTGCGCACGGCAGATTCCGCCGGCACAAAATCCACCCCCGCCTGGAGAAACCCCGCCTCTATGCGCGCCAGATCAAGGGCGTCGGACCCGAATGGCTTGATGATATGGGGTTTGCCGGCGGCAAACAGGCGATCCCAGAGCAGTTCGGCCTTGTCGGGCACTATCCACAATTCGTAGCCCAGGTCCCCGGTAAAACCGGTGCGACTGACCGTGAGGGTTTCCCCCTCGAAGGGAAAACTGGCCAGGCCGAACGGCTTGAGTTCTTCCAGGCCGGTGAGCCCCATGGCCAGCAGCGTCGCGCAGGAGGTCGGGCCCTGCACCGCCAGTGCGGCCACCTCGTCGCTCTCATCGACGATCTGCACATCAAAGCCCAGCGCGGACCAGTGCATCCAGTCGACAGCCCGGGCGAAGGCGCACAGGCGATAATCATTTTCACCCAGGTGAAAAATGGTGCCGTCGTCCATCACCTGGCCTGCGTCATTACACCAGACGGTGTAACCGACACGGCCCACCCGTATCTTGCTCACATCCCGGGTGACCATGCGGTTCAGGTAAGCCTCCGCGTCTGGCCCGGTGATGCGGTACTTGTTCATCGGCGACAGGTCGAAAACACCCGTGGTACTGCGTATCGCGAAGTACTCCAGCTCTACGTCCGTGTAGGAACGCGGCGTGGTATAGCCCTTCCAGGTGCCCCAGTCGTTGAGCTCACAGGCGGCGGCCACCCGCGAATGAAAGGGCGTGCGCAACATCATGGTCTCGTCGCTATTCGCTTTCATGCCGCCGCCCCCCGCCTGATTATTTCCCGCGCCGCGTTGCTGCCGGCCAGCCCCATCACGCCGCCGCCCGGATGGGCACCGGCGCCGCAGAGATACAGGCCATCGAGACCGCTGGCGTACTGGCTTGCCCCCGGGAAGGGACGCATCATCAACACCTGGTCCAGGGCGAGTTCGCCGTGGTGCCAGTGGCCGCCTTTCATACCGTACTCCCGCTCCAGGTCGGATGGCGTGAGCAACTGGCTCGCCACCACCTGCTCCCGGATACCCGGGGCGTACCGCTCCAGCTGGTCCAGCACCAGCCGGGTAAAATGCTGGCGATGGGTTTCCCCACCGGGGGCACTGGCGGCTTCCCAGCCGCCGGCCGGCTCAGCGGGCGCGAACTGCACGATGGCGGACAGTACGTGGCCGCCGGCGGGGGCGCCGGTTGGGTCGTGCAGCGTCGGTATGCTGATATCCATCGCGGGGCTGGCCGAATATTCGCCGTACTTCACCGCGTTAAAGGCGCGCTCGATATAGTTCATGTCCGGCGCGATCACCAGGCGCTGGCCCAGTTGCGCCTTGTCCAGGCCGGTAAAACCCGGCAGTCCGTCGAGCGCCAGGTGCAGCTTTGCGGCCGCGCCGGAACAGCGGACGTGGCTGACCCGCCGCGCCATACCTGTTTCCATGTTGCGATAACCCACCAGTTGTTCGAACGTGGTGACCGGGTCGGCATTGGATACAACCACCGCCGCCCCCAGCTGCTCGCCCGAAGCCAGGGTTACACCCCCGGCCCGGCCGTTGAACATATCGATACTGGCAACCCGGGATCCCAGGCGCAGGGTCACACCCCTGGCGCGGGCGCTGGCCGCCAGGGCTTCGCCCAGTGCACCCATGCCGCCTTTCACCTGGGACACACCGGTGTGACCGAAGGCTTCACCCAGGCGCTGGTACAGGTAACCGAATACCGTATTGGGTGTGCGCGGCCCCATGCTGGAACCGAGCACACTGTTGAAACTCAGCAGAGCCTTTAGTTGCGGGCTGTCAAAATGCTCTTCCATCAGGTCATACATATTGGTCAGGACGATCCGCATAAGGTCGCTCATATCATCCCGGCCCAGCAATTTTAAGCCCAGCCCCAGCTTGAGAAGGGTAATGCGGTCCGCAAGGTTGGACTCAACCAGCCTGGGGGGCCGCGACTCGAATACCCTGGCCAGCAGTTTTACATACCTGGCTGTTCTTCCATGAAAAGTGCGATATGCCTGCTGGTCTTCCGCCGAAACACCCGGGCCCTCCACACTGGCGCCCAGCAGCTCAAGGTGCTGCCCCCCGGCATCCAGTGAAATCGAGGCGATATCCCGCGCTGCCCATGCAAGTCCGTGGCGTTCCAGCTCGAGATCCCGGCAGACACGGGGATGCAACTGGTGCAGCCACTGGGCACAGGATGAAACCGAGTAACCCGGGGCGAATTCCCTGGTGGCGGCGGCGCCACCGGGGCTGTCACTGGCATCGAGCACCAGCACTTTCCTGCCGGCTTTAGCGAGGTAGGCGGCGCAGACCAGGCCATTGTGGCCAGCCCCGACCAGAATCACATCATAGCGGTCAGTCATCGGCGTAGCCTCCGGGCACCACGTCGGGACGGCGCAGGTCCCTCAGGATTTCCCGGGCGGCATTGGCGCCCGGCGCGGCCATCACCCCGCCCCCGGGATGGGTAGCGGATCCGCACATGTACATGCCCTGGACCGGTCCGCGGTACTGCGCATACCCGGGGAAGGGACGGTTGAACAACAACTGGTCGAAGGTCAGCTCTCCCTGGAAAATATTGCCCTCGGTCAGTCCC
>JAOUDU010000163.1 GCA_029859085.1 Gammaproteobacteria bacterium
GAACGAGATCGGCCTCACCGAGGGCAATATATTCCAGGGAGAGCTGACCATCGACCAGCTGATGTTCAACCGCCCTTTCCCGGGCTACTCCCAGTACCGGGGGCCGGTCAGGGGCATGTATATGTGCGGGTCCGGCACCCACCCCGGCGGCGGCGTGTCGTCGGCCTGCGGCGCCAACTCGGCGCGGGAAATCCTGCGGGACCTGAAACGACCCAACGTGGTGCCGGAGGATGACGTCGATGAGTAATCCAGCGGACGTCATTATCATCGGCGGCGGCCACAACGGCCTCGTATGCGCGGCCTACCTGGCAAAGGCGGGCCGGAAGGTGCTGGTGCTCGAAGCGGCCTCCGGGGTGGGCGGCCTCGGCGCCACCCGGGAATTCGCACCGGGTTTCAGGGCCGCGGTGGCCCACACCCTGCCCCAGCTCGGCAGGCAGCTGGTAAAAGACCTGGACCTGGGGCGCCACGGCTTCAGCCTCGCCGCAGATGCCCTGCCCACCATCGCCCTCGCCCCCGCCGGTGGCCATATCACCATCACCGCGGATGGCCTGGAGGGGGCTTCCCCCGCAGATTCAACGGCTTACGCGACCTACCTGAAGCTGATGAAAAAATTTGCAAGGGCGATCGATCCATTCTGGCACAAGCGTCCGCCGATGCTGGGCAGCGGCGGCCTCAGGGACGCCGCGACCCTGGGCCAGTTCGGCTGGAACCTGCGCACCCTGGGCAAAACCGATATGCGGGAAATGATGCGCATGATCGCCCTCCCCGCACGGGACCTGATGGATGAATATTTTGAAAGCCCGCCGCTGAAAGCCGCGCTGGCCTGGGACGCCAACATCGGCAGCAAGCTGGCCCCGCGCTCACCCAATAACGCGGTGATCGCGCTGCTGTACCGCATGAGCGGCGACCTGACCGGCGGCCTGCCCCTGGCCCGGGGTGGCACCGGCGGCCTGACCGATGCACTGGCGGCGGCAGCCGCCGCCCATGGCGCACAAATACGCACGGGCAGCGCGGTGGCGCGGATCGTCGTGGAACAGGGCCGGGCCGTCGGCGTGGAACTGGCCGGCGGCGAACTCATCCGGGCACCGAAAATCGTCTCCAATGCCGACCCGAAAACCAGCTTCTTCAAGCTGCTGGGGGCCAGGCACCTGGATATCCAGTTCACCAACCGCATCAACCGCCTGCGCATGAACGGCCAGGTCGCCAAGCTGCACCTGGCACTGGACGGGCTGCCGGACTTCACCGGGCTGGCGGAGCCCGGCGGCCGCCTGCTGCTGGCACCGGACATGCAGTTTATCGAGAACGCCTTTGACGCCGCCAAGTACGGGGGCTACGCGCGGGAACTGCCGATGGAGGTGCTGCTGCCCAGCCTGCACGACGACAGCCTGGCGCCGGCGGGCCAACACGTGCTGTCGGCACAGGTGCAGTACGCGCCCTACAATGTACAGGGCGGCTGGGACGCCCACCGCGACAGCTTTCTCGATAATACAATGGCGAGCCTGGAGCGATACGCCCCGGGTATTCGCGACCGCGTGGTGGCCAGCGAGCTGCTGACCCCGGCGGACCTGGAGCAACAGTTCGGTGTCACCGGTGGCCACTGGCACCACGGCGAGTTCGCGCTCGACAACTGGTGGATGAACCGCCCCACCTACGGCGCCTCCCAGTACCGCACCCCGGTGCCCGGCTTTTACCTCTGTGGCGCCGGCGCCCACCCGGGCGGCGGCATCATGGGAGCCGCGGGCAGCAATGCCGCCCGGGCGATCCTGGAGGAGAATTGAGCATGCCCGTGACCGTCAAACTGCAGCCTGCCGAAGCCATTGCCCATGTCCAGCGGAGCATCCTGCCCACGCCCTTTTACTCCCGCACCTCGCGCCTGAACCTCAACCAGCAGTGGAGCGAGTGGAACGGCTTCGCCTCCGCGGTGTACTACGGCGACGCGCACCTGGAATATTTTTCCACCCGCAACACCTGCGGCGTGTTCGACGCGTCCCCGATGCGCAAGTACCGCTTCAGCGGAGCGGACGCGGCGGCGATGCTGGACCGCATGGTCACCCGGGACGTGGTTGCCCAGGCGGTGGACACCGTGGCCTACAACGTCTGGTGTACCGACGCCGGCCGGGTAGTGGACGACGGCACGATTTTCCGCCTGGGGACCGAGGAGTTCATGCTGTGCTGTGCGGACCCCTGCTACGACTGGTTCTGCCTGAGCGCGGTGGGTTTTGACGCGCTGAAGATCGAGGAGATCTCCGAGGAGGTCGCAGCCCTCGCGCTGCAGGGCCCCACCTCCTGCGCACTGCTCAAGGCGATGGGCTTTGCCGGCATCGAGCAGTGCAAGCCGTTCCAGATCATGCGCTTTCCCTTCGGCGGCGGCGAGATCATGATCTCCCGCACCGGCTACACCGGCGACCTCGGCTATGAACTGTGGCTGGACCCCCGGGATGCCGAACAGCTGTGGGACCAACTGTTCAGCGTTGGTGCCATCTATGGCATACAACCGCTGGGGGACGAATCACTGGAAATGGCCCGGCTCGAGGCCGGCTTCCTCGCCCCGGACGTGGACTTCCACGGTTCCCTGCATACGGTACAGCGGGGGCACGACCACTCGCCGCTGGAACTGGGCCTGGGCTGGATCCTGAACTTCAAGAAGCCGCATTTCAGCGGCCGCGCGGCACTGCTGGCACAGAGGGAATCCGGCAATTACCGGCGCCTGCTGAAGCTGGATATCGAGGGCAATAAACCCGCGGAGCACAGCATCCTGTACGCCGATAAAAAGTGCGCGAAGGAGATCGGCTATATCACCTCTGCGGCCTGGTCACCGGTGGTCAAGGCCAATATCGCCTATGGCCTGGTGGAGGCAAAATACTTCGAGGGCCCGATCTGGGCCGAGATCTACCACCAGAAAGAACTGCGCTGGCAGCGCAAGGTAGCGCGCTGTACCCGCGTCACCAAACCGTTCTGGTCACCCGAGCGCGCCAAGGCCACGCCGCCACCGGATTGTTGAAGCGGGCAAACAGACCAAAGCTGACAAATTTTGTCAGTTCCTGGCATCTTCTGTTTCACGGCAACGCACAAGCCGCGACCCGGCGACACACCCAAACCGTGCCAAGGCCCCACCAATCGGCGCAACGGGAAAAAAGATCACTTAAAAATCGTGCTGGCCCACAATTTGCATCGTTCTACCCACTGATTTACTTGGCAGTCGTCGTCCGTGGGGTTGTGCTATGCATTCAAACAAGACCGGTTTTTCCATTCCCGTCGCCAGGCTGGCTCTCCTGGGGCTGTGCGTCGTCTTCCTCGCCAGCTGTCGCCTGGTGATAAAGACCGATGACACCGGCTATATCACCTCGGCATCCGGTGCCAATGACTGCAACCAGGCGAGCTGCATAATCCCCATCACAGAATCGTTCAGTGACACTTTTACCGCAGTCCCGGCCGATGGCTATCGCTTCGTGAGATGGACCGGTGTCTGCAGCCGCGCTGTGACCACGGTATGCAAGCTGAAACTTTCTCCGTTGCCGGCTGAATTCATGGAGTTTGACAGCGACGTGGAGATGTCGGCGATATTCGAATCGTCCTCGACCAGGAGACCCTGGTATCGCGACAGCGACGGCGATGGTTTTGGCGCGGCCAACTTGAGCAGGATGGCATTTGAGCAGCCGGCCGGTTATGTCATCGACAAGAACGATTGTGACGACAGCAATAAATACGTTCACCCCTGGGCTTGGGAGAGGTCTGATGGGCTGGACAACAATTGCAACGGGGTGGTTGACGAGGGCTTTACCAAAACCCGCTTCTATATCGACAGCGATGGCGATGGCTATGGCGATCCCGCCGTCAGTCGGCTTGAGTTGCAACAGCCCGCGGGATACGTCGGCAACGATCTCGACTGTAACGACCGCAGCCCGCAGGACAATCCCGCGGCCACAGAGGTCGTGGACAACCGCGACAACGATTGCGACGGCAGTGTCGATGAGGGTGTGAAAAACTTTTACCCGGATGGCGACGGCGACGGTTACGGTGCCCGCTATGGCCTGGTCCGCTCGATAGAGGCTGTCGGCGGCTATGTGCAGAACAACCGCGACTGCGATGACAACAACCGCAGCATCTTCCCGGGGGCTGTCGAGGTCTTTGACAGCGTCGACAATGACTGCGACGGCGCGATCGATGAAGGCTTTACGCGCACCAGGTATTTCCGCGACGCAGATGGCGATGGTTTCGGGGATGCATCCAGCAGCGTCCTGGATATTTCACCGCCCGCGGGCTTTGTCACCAACGGCACGGACAACTGTGTCTATGTGAGCAATCCGACCCAGGCGGACAGCGACGGTGACGGCATCGGCGACGCCTGCGATACCGTGGACAATAACGCCGGCGGCGGCTCCGGGGGAGGTGGCGTGGTGGATGGGGGCGGTGGATGCTCGCTGACCGCCGAGGAGCAATCGATGCTCGCCGCGGTCAATGCCACCCGGGCGCAGGCGCGGGTCTGCGGATCGGGTACATACCCCGCAGTACCGGCACTGACCTGGAGTTGCAATCTGAAAAATGCCGCACTGGGCCATTCAGCGGATATGGCAAACAACAATTTCTTCAGCCACACCGGCTCTGACGGCCAGTCACCCGCCTATCGCGCAACCCAGGCAGGTTATAGCTGGTCTGCGATTGGAGAGAACATCGCCGCCGGCACTCCCCTGAGCGCCGTCAGCGCGGTGGTGCAGGCCTGGATCGACAGCCCCGGTCACTGCGCGAACATGATGGGCTCCAACTATACCCAGCTGGGCGCTGCCAAATACAGTAACCCGGCGAGTACCTACGGGGTGTACTGGACCCAGGTGTTCGGCAGGCCGCGCTAGGCACCGGGGGAGGAACAAGGCCGAATGAATTCGGCCCTACACCGGGTCGGATTCATTCGGCACCGCGTAGGGTCGAATTCATTCGACCGGGCTCGCTAGAACCCCACGTTGCCACTGGGCATGGGCGGGTAGTCCCCGATCGTGGGGCCCTTGCGCTCCACCGCCTCGATCGCCTCCTCCATGATGGCCAGCCCTTCGAGCAGGGTTTCGGGGGGCATGTTCAGGGCCGGGTACATCCGTACCTGGGCCTGGTTGTCGCAGATGGCCCACACCCCCCGGCGCAGCATCTCGTGGCGCACGGAGCGGGCCACAAAGAACTCCTCATCAGGCTTTGACTCGCCGGCGAAGGAGACACCCATCAACAGGCCCAGCGACCGCACCTGGCTGACGATGCCGTAGCGCGCCTCCCAGGGCGCCATGCGCCCGGCGGCGATCTCCGCCAGCTTCGCGGCGTGATCGAGGATGTTGTCGCGCTCATAGATTTCCAGGGTTTTCAGGCAGGCCGCGCAGCCAGCAGGGGTACCGGCAAAGGTGCTCCCGGCGGTCGCCCTGGGATTGTCGCCGAGGATATCGTCCCGGGCGGCCACACCGGCGCAGGGCTCGACGCCGCCGGACATATTCTTGCCAGCCACCAGGATATCGGGGATCACGCCATAGTGCTCCACACCCCACATTTTCGCGGTGCGACCCAACCCGGTGAGCACCTCGTCGGCAATCATCAGCCAGTCGTACTTGTCGCAGATGCGGCGCACCCCCTGGAAGAAATCCCGGCTGGGGATCCAGTTGCCCCCCTCCGCCAGGCCCGGCTCGATCAGGATCGCGGCGATGTTTTCCGCCGGCACCACGAACTCGGGCAGGTGCGTCTCCAGGTACCACAGGCAGTATTGCGAATACTGGGCCTGGGTCATGCCCGCCGGGATATTCTCCGAATAGGGGAACGGCGCCTTCAGCACACCCCCGGCCCAGGCTTCCATGTAGAGATTGTTATTGCTGTTGTAGGCGCTGACCATCTTGGTGCCAAGGCCCTCGCCGTGGAAGCAGGAGGTAAAGCTGACGATGTAGCGCCGCCGGGTGTGGCACAGGGCCAGGTGAATGGCGGACTCCACCGCCTCGGTCCCGGACACTTCGAAACTGAAGCGCGGCAGGGCCCCGCCGGGCATCAGCCCGGCCAGTTTCTCGGTCAGTGGAATGCGCAGGGGATGCTCCCACTGGAAGCCGTAGCGCTTGTGCGCCGCGTGCACCGCCTCGATGATCTCGGGGTGGCAGTTTCCCAGCGGGTTGGTGGCCCAGCCGCCCTGGAAATCGATGTAGCGGTTGTCATCCAGGTCCCAGACGTAATCGCCCTCGGCCCGACCGACGATCATCTGGGCGGGCGCATCGTAACCCTTGTCGGCGCTGCGCCGGGCGGCAGCCGGATAGCGCAGGCCATTGCGCAGGTGGGGCAGGCCGCGCTCCAGCAGGGCCCGGGACTTATCGCCTGGCAGATGATAGGTCACGAGGTGAACACGACCGTTTTATTGCCCCGCACGACCACACGG
>JAOUDU010000164.1 GCA_029859085.1 Gammaproteobacteria bacterium
CCCTTCAGTGTATTCAGGATAGGCCCGACCGGACTGATGTGCCACGTCAGTGTTCTGGCAGCGCCCGATCGCAGCAGGCGTGACTGCCGCGCTCAGATCGCCAGTTGCAGCCCCACTTTCATGGATCGGGCATCGCGCCCCGCTATGTCACCGTTCCTGAACGCCATGGCGTTTGCTTTCTAGGGGTGCGCGGTGAACGCCTGCCCGGTGATATTCGCGCTGTCATCACCCATCAGGAACAGGTAGGTCGGCATGATGTCCCCGGGCGCGGGGTTGTCGGTGGGCCGCTCGGCGGGGTAGGCGGCGCGCCGCATGCCGGTATTGGTCGGCCCCGGGTTGAGGCTGTTTACCCGCACCCGGGAGGTGTTCTCCAGCTCGCTGGCCAGTACCTGCATAAAGCCCTCGGTGGCGAACTTTGACACCGCGTAGGCGCCCCAGTAAGCCTTGCCGGTGCGACCCACACCGGATGATGTGAAGATTATCGATGCCGCCGGGGCCGCCTGCAACAGGGGCAGCAGGTGCCGGGTCAGCAGGAACTGGGCGTTGACGTTGACCTGCATGACCTGCAGCCAGCTCGCGTAGCTCGCGCTTTCAATCGGGCGCCGCTCACCCAGCACGCTGGCGTTGTGCAGCAGGCCGTCGAGGTGGGGGAACTCCTGGGCCAGGCCGGCGGCCAGCTGGATGACGTTGTCCTCGCTCGCCGTTTCCAGGTCCAGCGTCACCAGCGCGGGCTTCGGCCCGCCGGCCGCCTCGATCCGGTCGTAGACCTGTTCCAGTTTGCTTTCGGTGCGCCCCAGCAGGATCACGGTTGCGCCGTGGGCCGCATAGGCCAGCGCGGCGGCGCGGCCGATGCCATCCCCGGCACCGGTGACCAGGACAGTCCTGCCCCGCAGGAGATCGGGGGAGGGTCGGTAGCTTGCGGGGGCGGTGGGAAAAGGCATATCCGGTTCCTGGAATGGTTTGCGTAAATGGGTGCGTAAATGGGGACAGACCCCATTTTTTCATTATTTTACGTCCTGCAATTATCCAGCTAAAACGTGGTCTGTCCCCGTTTTCCGTTTTCTTCTGTCACCGCTGTTCAGCTGCCAAGGATAAGGGTGCGCAGGTCGAGGCTGTTTTCGGCGTGGGCATCGGCGCCCCAGCTGCGGGGATCATCGCCGGGTTCGATATAGCCATAGGCCGCGGCAATAGTGTACATGCCGGCGCGCCTGCCCGCCTCGATATCCCGCAGGTGGTCGCCGACGTAGATAGCTTCGGCGGGGGTGCAGCCCAGCTCCCGGCAGTTGCGCAGCAGGGATTCGGGGTGGGGTTTGCGCTCGGTGACATCGTCGGGGCAGACCACGCTTGCGGGGGGTGGCTGCATCCCCAGCCGCTGCAGCAGCGGGTCGGTATAGGCCCGGGGTTTGTTGGTGGCAATGCCCCAGCGCACACCCCGCCCGGCCAGCTCCGCCAGCAGCGCGGTGATGCCGGGGTAGGGGCCGGCCACGGTGCCCAGTACCTCGCTGTACAGTTCCAGCAGGCGCAGGCGCTGGTCCTCGAAGCCGGCGGATTCCTCCGCCATATCCAGCGCCAGGCTGACCAGCGCCCGGGCGCCGTTGGAAACCGATGCGCGGATGCGCGCCGGGTCCATCGGGTCGCGGCCGTGCTCCGCCCGCAGCGCCTGGACCACCACCACGAACTCGTCGGCGGTATCCACCAGGGTGCCGTCGAGGTCGAAAATGACCGCCCTGAGGGATGCCGGTCGCGCCAGTGTGCCGGCCGTCACTGGGGTTTTACCGCCCGCACCATGTAGTTCACGCTGACGTCCCGGGGGTTGAGCCGGTAGACCCTGGTCAGGGGGTTGTAGGTGAGCCCGGTCATGCCCTCCACCACCAGGCCGGCGTCGCGAATCCAGCCCGCCAGCTCCGAGGGCCTGATGAATTTGGCATAGTCGTGGGTGCCCGCGGGCAGCAGGTGCAGGATGTGCTCGGCGCCGACGATGGCGAACACAAAGGCCTTGGGATTGCGGTTGATGGTGGAGAAATAGAGGCTGCCGCCCGCTTTGGCGAGTTCGGCGCAGGCGCTGATCACCGAGCCGGGGTCGGGTACATGCTCCAGCATCTCGAGGCAGCAGACGATATCAAAATTGCCGGCTTCCTTTATCGCCAGTTCCTCCGCGGTGGACTGCAGGTAGCTGACCTCGATCCCGGATTCGAGCTGGTGCAGCCGCGCCACTGACAGCGGCGCCTCCCCCATGTCGATGCCGGTCACCACAGCCCCGCGGTGGGCCATCGCCTCGGCCAGGATGCCGCCGCCGCAGCCCACGTCCACCAGCCGTTTGCCCGCCACCGGGGAGTGCTCGTCGATATAGTTCGCCCGCAGCGGGTTGATCTCGTGCAGCGGGCGGAACTCGCCGTCGCGGTCCCACCAGCGGGAGGCCAGGGCCTCGAACTTGGCGATTTCCTGGGGATCTACATTGCGCGTGTCAGTCATCGTCAAGCCTTGTGAATCCGGTCCCGCCAGGTCCGGGTGCGGGCGCCCAGGGCGCTGAGGTCGATATGGGTGAGTTGGCGCCGGTCCATTACCTGTACGCCGCCGATCCAGCTGTGGGTCACCTGGCTGCCGTTGCAGGCGTACACCAGCTGCGACAGGGGATGGTACAGGGGCTGGGTTTCGGGCTGGCCCAGGTCCACCGCGATCAGGTCCGCCAGTTTGCCGGGCTCGAGGCTGCCGATAAGGTCTTCCAGCCCCAGTGCCCGGGCGCCGTTGATGGTGGCCATCTCCAGCGCAGCGGAGGCGGGCAGGGCGGAGGCATCCCCGCCCTGGAGCTTGGCCAGCAGGGCGGCGGACTGCATCTCTCCGAACAGGTTCAAATCGTTGTTGCTGGCAGCGCTGTCGCTGCCCAGGGCCACGTTGACCCCTTTTGCCAGCAGCTTGCCCACCGGGCAGGTACCGGAGGCCAGCTTCATATTGGATTGGGGGCAGTGCACCACGTGGGCGCCTGTGGCCGCCAGCAGGGCGATGTCCTGATCCCCCAGGTCGGTCATGTGCACGCACTGGGTGCGGGGCCCCAGCAGGCCCAGCCGGTACAGGCTGTCCAGCGGGCGCTCACCATTTTGCTCCACCGCCAGCAGCACCTCGCCCCGGGTCTCGTGCAGGTGGATCTGCACCGCGGCGTCCAGCTCGGCGGCCAGGGTGGCGACTTTCACCAGGTTGGGCTCCGACACGGTGTAGGTGGCATGGGGCCCGAAGCCGACGGTTACCAGCGCGCTGTGCTTGACCGCATCCCGCAGGGCCAGCCCCTTGCTGATGTACTCGTCCGCGTCGCGGGCCCACACGGTGGGGAAGTCGAGGATGGGAAAGGTGATCTGGCAGCGCATGCCCAGGCGCTGGGCGGTCTCGGCGCAGGCGTCGGGAAAGAAATACATGTCGCTGAAGGTGGTGGTGCCCGAGCGGATCATCTCGGCGATAGCCAGCTCCACACCGTCGCGCACAAAGCCGGCGCTGACATGGGCCGCCTCCGCGGGCCAGATGTGCTGTTCCAGCCAGGGCATCAGGGGCAGGTCGTCGGCGAAGCCCCGCAGCAGGCTCATCGCGGCGTGGCCGTGGCTGTTCACCAGGCCGGGCAGCAGTGCGTGCCCCGGCAGTTCCAGCACCCGCCCGGCGGTGATGCCGCCGGCTTCGCTGCGCGGCAGCAGGGCGGTGATGCGGTCACCGGTGATCGCGATACTGTGGTTTTCGAGCACCGCCCCGGTGGGCAGGACCGGCACTATCCAGCCCGGGTGGATCAGGGTGTCGGCGGTCTGTGCGTGCGGCTGCATGGGCCTGGGTTTCCATGGCTGGGACCTGGTTAAAAAATCACCAATCTGCCGTGTTTGCAATGGCGCTGGCGGCTTGGCCGCGAAGTATAACCGGAAATTCCCCGACACCACCCCAGTCGCGTCGAAATTCCGCAAAAATATGGTGATATAGCGTTATGTTCCGTATAATCGGCGGTTTGTGTTCGGGGCGAGCAAAACCGTTTTATGCGGTCTCCAGAGGACGCGTCGCCAGCGTCCGGTCGCAGTAGTGACAGCCCCCCGCCGGTAGTGAAGGAATCCGCAGTACATGGGTGAAATAGCCAGAGAAATTCTCCCCGTCAGTATCGAGGACGAACTGAAGCAGTCGTACCTGGATTACGCCATGAGCGTGATCGTCGGGAGAGCGCTGCCGGATGTGCGCGACGGCCTCAAGCCGGTGCACCGGCGCGTGCTGCACGCGATGAACGAGCTCAGCAACGACTGGAACAAGGGCTACAAGAAGTCCGCCCGGGTGGTCGGTGACGTGATCGGTAAATACCACCCCCACGGCGACTCGGCGGTGTACGACACCATCGTGCGCATGGCCCAGCCTTTCTCCATGCGCTACATGCTGGTGGACGGCCAGGGCAACTTCGGCTCCATCGATGGCGACTCCGCCGCCGCCATGCGGTACACCGAGATTCGCATGCGCAAGATCTCCCACGCGCTGCTGGCGGACCTCGACAAGGAGACGGTGGATTTCGTCGACAACTACGACGGCACCGAGCGCATCCCCCACGTGCTGCCCACCCGGGTGCCGAACCTGCTTATCAACGGCTCCGCCGGTATCGCCGTGGGCATGGCCACCAACATCCCGCCGCACAACCTCACCGAGGTGGTCAGCGGCTGCCTGGCGCTGATGAAGGACCCGGAGCTGACGGTCGACGAGCTGATGGAATATATCCCCGGCCCGGATTTCCCCACCGCGGCGATCATCAACGGCAGGGCCGGCATCATCCAGGCCTACCGCACCGGTCGCGGGCGGATCTACGTGCGGGCGCGGGCGGAGGTTATCCAGGACGAGAAGCGCGGCAAGGACATCATCATTATCCACGAGCTGCCCTACCAGCTGAACAAGGCGCGCCTGATCGAGCGCATTGCCGAGCTGGTCAAGGAGAAGAAGATCGAGGGTATCACCGAGCTGCGGGACGAGTCCGACAAGGACGGCCTGCGGGTTGTCATCGAGCTGCGCCGCGGCGAGATCGGTGACGTGGTGCTGAACAACCTCTACGCCCAGACCGGCCTGCAGTCCGTATTCGGCATCAATATGGTCGCGCTGGTGGACGGCCAGCCCAGGACCCTCAACCTCAAGGAAATTCTCGAGGCGTTCATCCGCCACCGCCGCGAGGTGGTGACCCGGCGCACGGTCTACCTGCTGCGCAAGGCCCGCGAACGCGGCCACCTGCTCGAGGGCCTGGCCATCGCCCTGTCCAATATCGACCCGGTGATCGCGTTGATCAAGGCGTCTCCCAGCTCCACCGAGGCGCGGGAGAAATTGCTGGCGACGGCCTGGGAGCCCGGCGAGGTTACCGGCATGCTGGAACGGGCCGGCCCCGAGGCCTGTCGCCCGGACGAGCTGGAGGCCCAGTATGGCCTGCGGGAGGGCAAATACTACCTGTCCCCGGCCCAGGCCCAGGCCATCCTCGACCTGCGCCTGCACCGCCTGACCGGCCTCGAGCACGAGAAACTGCTGAACGAGTACCAGGAGAAACTCAACGAAATCGCCGACTACCTCGAGATCCTGTCAGACCCGGAGCGCCTCAAGCTGGTCATCCGCGAGGAGCTGGAGGAGATCGTCAAGGAGTTCGGCGACGAGCGCCGCACCGAAATCACCGCCTCCCAGCACGACCTCACGGTAGAGGACCTGATCACCGAGGAGGACCGGGTGGTGACCATCTCCCACGGCGGTTACGCCAAGACCCAGCCCCTGTCCGACTACCAGGCCCAGCGCCGTGGCGGCATGGGCCGGTCGGCCACCGCGGTGAAGGACGAGGATTTTGTCGAGCACCTGCTGATTGCCAGCACCCACGCCACCATCCTGTGCTTCTCGAACATGGGCAAGGTGTACTGGCTCAAGGTTTACCAGATACCGCTCGCGGGCCGCAATTCCCGCGGCCGGCCGATGGTCAACCTGCTGCCCCTGGAAGAGGGTGAACGGGTGACCTCCATCCTGCCGGTGGACGAGTACACCGAGGGTCATTACATCTTCATGGCCACCGCCAGCGGCACCGTCAAGAAGACGGCGCTCACGGATTTCTCGCGCCAGCGCAGCGTGGGCCTGCGCGCCCTGGAGCTGGACGAGGGCGACGTGCTGGTGGGCACCGCCATCACCGACGGCAGCTGCGATGTGATGCTGTTCAGCAGCGAGGGCAAGGCGGCGCGTTTCCGGGAGTCCGACGTGCGGGCGATGGGACGGACCGCCCGCGGGGTGCGCGGCATCCGCCTGGGCGAGGGGCACAGCATGATTTCCCTGATCATCCCCAGGCCCGACGGCATGGTGCTGACGGTGAGCGAAAACGGCTACGGCAAGCGCACCGGGGTCGACGAGTTTCCCCGCAAGG
>JAOUDU010000165.1 GCA_029859085.1 Gammaproteobacteria bacterium
GAGGGCGTAGGATTCCCTGGTAAAATCCTCTTCCGGATTGGCCTTCTGCCAGATGTCGCTTCTGCCCTGCCTTGCGAGGAAAGGGTTACCGCTGATCCGCTCGGAGGGCGGGGGGATATAGTCCCGCCCGTACAGTACCTGCTCGAAATTCTGTTCACCCGCCAGGTGGTAGTGACAGGCGCTCAGGCCGATGCCAACCCACATGGCCTTGCCCACCCGCTTGCGG
Organism: Gammaproteobacteria bacterium; assembly: GCA_029859085.1. Taxonomy (GTDB): domain Bacteria; phylum Pseudomonadota; class Gammaproteobacteria; order Pseudomonadales; family Halieaceae; genus JARRPM01. Next base: position 227 of record JAOUDU010000165.1, read on the forward strand.
GTGAAATTGCGCATGCTCATTTTGCTGAAGCAGGTGATGAGGTGATTCAGCAGGGACGGACCTACAACCGTGTCCTTGTCGAAGATCACTCCCTTTTTATCGTCTTGTGCGACGAGTTTTTCCAGGTGAGCAACCAGCGGCCCGGTATCGATATACCGTGTCCTGGGGCCGGGGGGTTGGTGATATAGCTGGCTGTACATTGCCGGCAGGTCATTGTCCAGGTCCGTAAGGAACTGGTCTTTCTGCCCGGCGACGCTGCTTACCTGCAGCAGCGCGCACCACTCCTGAAGGCCGCGGTAGATTGCGGTGAGGTCGCTCTGGCGCAACTGGTTCGGCTTGCAGCACCCGAGTATCAGTGCCTGCAGGTAGGCGGTGGTGATGGTGCCGCTGCCTGACAACTCGTCCTCGACATGTAACTGGGTCAGGTGCTGCCCCTCCGCGAGGGCATAGAGCTGATGCAGGGCCAGCCAGCTGCGAAATTCCACGGGCCGGTAAAGCTGGAAGGTCTGCAACAACCTCGCGCCGCTAAAACGGATGGCCCGGTGAATTGATACGCAGGTCAGCCGCGCCGCATTGACCTCGCGAATACTGCCGCGGCGCTGGATCGCATGCGCCGCCACTATGGTGTAGCCAATAGCTGCCAGTGCATACAGCTCTTCGGTCAGCTCGGCCATCTGGCGCAGCTCATCGGGCATGACCAGTGGTTGCTTCAGGAACCGGCGGGACAGGCTTGCGGCGGCCACCAGCAGCGCCGGCCGCAGTTCCTCCATGATATTGAAGCGCAGTTCGGGGGCGAGCTCGACGCGATTGAGCTGGTTGAACACGGCGCGCAATTGTTGCGCGACCTGGCTGGAGCTTGTCACCGGCAGGGCGTGGGCCCACTGCTGGGCCGCATCGGCGGTCAGGGGGAAAAAATCGAAGACCTGGAGGTCCTGCCGCGGAATCCGCAATTTTACCGGTGTATCGCTGCTCATCTGATAAGGACCCCTGTCGTTATTCGCCGTGGTGGGACCATCATGCCCGAAGTATCGTACAAATCGACAGGCCCGCCAACGTGAATATCCCGCATCTGCCATTGGCTGCCTGCCTGAGTTATCATTGGCGCCTTTTCCGGCAGATACGAGAGCACCATGGCTACCTTTTCCACCAACGATTTTCGCTCGGGCCTCAGGGTCATCCTGGACGGCGAGCCCTGCACCATCCTCGAAAATGAGTTCGTAAAACCTGGCAAGGGCCAGGCCTTCAACCGGGTCAGGCTGCGCAACCTGAAGACCGGCAGGGTCTGGGAGCGCACCTTCCGTTCCGGCGAGACCCTGGAAGGCGCCGACGTGGTGGACCGCACCATGGAATATCTCTACAACGACGGCGAGTTCTGGTATTTCATGGAGCCCGATACCTTTGAGCAGCACCAGGCCGACGCCAAGGCCGTGGCCGGCGCCCTCAACTGGCTCAAGGAGCAGGATCCCTACGAGGTGACTCTCTACAACGGAGTGCCGCTTTCCGTTTTGCCCCCCAATTTTGTCGAGCTGGAAATTGTCGAGACCGATCCCGGCCTCAAGGGCGATACCGCCCAGGGCGGGAGCAAGCCGGCCAAATTGAGCACCGGCGCCGTGGTGAAAGTGCCGCTGTTTATCAACCAGGGTGAAGTGATCCGGGTCGATACCCGCAGCGGCGAATACCAGAACCGCGTCTCCAAATAAGCCCGGCACCGCCGATGGAATGGCAGCCGGGGGCGACCCTGGGACTGCTCCAGGCGCGGGCCGCCCTGCTGCGGCGGATTCGCCGGTTTTTCGCCGAGCGGGATGTACTGGAGGTCGAAACCCCGCTGCTGTGCAGCCGGGGTATCACTGATCCCACCATTGAACCATTGATAGTAGAGCGCGGGGTGTCCCTGGGCCGGCCGCGCTACCTGCAAACCTCTCCCGAGTACGCGATGAAACGCCTGCTGGCCTGCCACGGCCAGCCTATCTTCCAGCTCGCCAGGGCGTTTCGCGACGGCGAAGCCGGCAGCCGCCACAACCCGGAATTCACCCTGCTGGAATGGTACCGGCCCGGATTCGACCACCACGCACTGATGGCCGAGGTGGCGGAACTGGTGCACCACTGCATCGGTGAGCGCCCGTTGCACAGCCGCAGCTACCGCCAGTTATTCCTGGAACTGCTGGCGGTGGATCCGTTCACCGCCACGATAGCGGAACTGGCAGCGGTGGCCCGGGACCGGATCGATACCGGCACCATCGCCGGCGATCGCGACCTCTGGCTGGACCTGCTGATGAGCCACCTCATCGAACCGCAGCTCGCCGGTCGCGGCATGTGGTTTGTCTACGACTACCCGGCCTCCCAGGCGGCGCTGGCACGTACCGAAAGCAGCGAGGGGTTCATGGTCGGCCAGCGCTTCGAGCTGTATGTCGATGGTATCGAACTGGCCAACGGCTATTTCGAACTGCTCGACGCGGCTGAACAGCGGCGGCGCTTCGAGCGCGACAATGCCCGGCGGCGGGAATACGCCCTGCCCGAGCGCCCGCTGGATGAGCGCCTGCTGGCGGCCCTCGAACACGGCCTGCCCGAGTGCAGCGGGGTGGCGCTCGGCGTGGACCGCCTGCTGATGCTGGCGACAGGCGCCGGGGATATCAGGCAGGTGCTGGCCTTTGACTGGGAGCGGGCGTAGTTTTTCGGGTAATCGGGGACATACCGCGATTTAACGCGCTGGCCCGGACCCGGGCAGGTAACTGTATACCCTGGCCTGTCCCCTGTTAATCATCCCCTGTTAATCAATGCCCCGTTAATCATCATTTTCTAGCTGTCAGCCTCATCAGCGGCCACCCACAGCTGGTTCAGCAGCAGCACAAAATTGGCAAAGGCGATCAGCAGGAACAGGAATATACCGAGGAAAAATGCGGCGTAGGTCCTGTCAAATATTATGCCCAGCGCATTCAACACCTGGATGATGATTGTCGCGGCAAATAGTGGCGCGACGATGAGCGGGCTTTTCACCGAGAACTGCGACCGGGCAATGGCCTCGGTGACGTGTTTTCGTACAAAAACGACATGCAGGACCAGAAACACAGCGATTGATATGCTCGATGCGGTCCATATCTGGCGCGGCGCGACGCCAAAGTTGAAAATAGTGAAGGGGATCAGGGCGAATACTATCGTGGCGAAACTGAATTCTATCATCAGCCAGAAGTTGAGCTTCGCGCCAAGGTTGCCGCGTGCCGAGTTCGCGATCAAACCGACGATCGCGGTGAAGCCCGCGAAAGTCGCGCCTATTTCCGCGATGGTCAGTAACTGGTCAGCGCCTTCCATGATTTAATTCCCCGTACCTATGCCGATTGGTTTTCACCCAGGATCGCGGGCCCGTACCCCGCCAGGAATTCCTGCGGCATCCGCCGCGGCCGGCCGCTGCTGACCTCGATGCAGGCAAAGCGCATGCCCGCGCGCAGCAGGGTGACGCCGTCATCGAGGCGGATCACCTGGAAGCGGCGCTCCATGGTCAGCTTGCGGTCAGAACTCACTATCCAGGTGCCGGCAACCACTTCATCCCCTTCGCGCGAAGCCTGCAGGTAATCGTATTCACTGTGAGTGATGGCCATCGCCCGGTCGAGCGCGCGGTAGCGCTCCAGGTCCAGGCCGAGGCTGACCGAGTGGGACCAGGCAACCTGTTCACACCACTTCACGTACACCGTGTTGTTGGTGTGATTGAGCCCGTCGATATCCCCGGGCAGGACCCGGGTGTAGTAGGTGTGGGGGTCGGGGAAATCCCACAGAGAGGCGAGGCTGGTCACGCCGCGTCCACCGCAGCCGCCGGCAGCTCCGCCGGCTTCAGGGCAAACCCCCGAAAGCCGTAGATAATCGCTATCAGGGGACAGAACAGGTTGAAAAAGGCGAAGGGCGCATATTGCACCGTGGCCACCCCCAGGGTGGCCGACATATAGGCGCCGCAGGTATTCCAGGGAATCAGCGGCGAGGTCAGGGTGGCGGAGTCCTCCAGGGTGCGCGACAGGTTGAGCCGTGACAGGCCGTGGCGCTCGTAGGCGTTCTTGAACATGCGGCCGGGCAGCGCGATGGCGATGTACTGGTCCGCCGCGAGGGCGTTGGTGCCGATACAGGTAAGGACAGTAGTGGCAATCAGGGAACCGTTGCCCTTTACCTTGCGCAGCGCCAGTTGCAGCAGGTAGCCGAGGATGCCGGTGCGCTCCAGCACGCCGCCAAAACCCAGCGCACAGACGATCAGCCAGACGGTATTGAGCATGCTGCCCATGCCGCCCTTGCTCAGCAGCGCGTCGAGGAATGCGTTATCACTGTGGGAGGAGTAGCCGTTGAACAGGCTGATCCAGACGCCCTTCATCAGCGTGAAGAAGCTGCCCAGGCTGTCGGTATCCCCCGCCAGCCGGATAACCGCCTCCGGCTGGAACAGCAGGGCGAACAGGGCTCCGGCCAGTGCGCTCACGACAATGGCGGGGTAGGCCGGAAAGCGCTTGAACACCAGCCACAGCATCAGGGCCAGGGGCAGCAGCAGGTGCAGCCCGATATTGAACTGGGACGCCAGCGACTGCCGCAGGGCCTCGATTTCCCCCGGGGCCGCGGCGTTGGCGCTGCCCAGCAGCGCGAAAATAAGCAGCGCGAGCGCGAAGCTGGGAACCGTGGTCCACAGCATGTGGCGGATGTGGTCGAACAGGTCCACACCGGTGGCGGCGGAGGCCAGGTTGGTGGTGTCGGACATGGGTGACAGCTTGTCGCCGAAATAGGCCCCGGAGACAATCGCCCCGGCGGTGATGGTGGGCGACAGCCCGAAGCTGCCGGCAATGCCCATCAGGCCGATTCCGAGGGTGCCGGCCACGGTCCAGGAACTGCCGATGCTGAGGGAGACGATGGCGCAGATCGCGGCGCTGGCGGCGTAGAAGATGCCCGGGTTCAGGATCTGTACGCCGTAGTAGATCATGGCCGGCACAGTGCCGCAGAGAATCCAGGTGCCGATCAGCATGCCGACCGCGAGCAGGATCAGGGTTGGTCCCAGCCCCAGGCCGATGCCGTGGATCATGCCCTCCTGGGACTCGCGCCAGCTGACGCCGACCCGCCCCCCCACCAGTGCGGCCACGCAGGAGGCGAGCACCAGCGCGATCTGGTTGGCGCCGTAGGAGGAGTCGGAGCCGAACAGGTACACCGAGCAGCCCAGCAGGCTCACCAGGAAGAAGATCGGCGCCAGGGCCAGGGCTGGCGACAGTTCATGGCCTGGTATGCGGGCTTGGCTCAAGTCGGGTTGCTCTCGTGTCGCGCGGCCATGGCTGGGGATCGCCAGAATGCCTCAAAACTCCCGGGTGGTACATAGCCGGGGCCTTTCGCTCCCGCTGGATGCTTACTCCACGGTGCCGATGACGTAACATGAGCCGGCAATGTCCAGGTCGGGTCTGCCGGCATGATCGAGGCTATTTCCGAGGCAATTTCGAGGCTATTTCGAGGCGATGCAGCTAAACCACAACAGGGATCGCCAGGCGCTGCTCTACGGGCTGTTTGCGGTGCTGCTGTGGTCCACGGTGGCCACGGCGTTCAAGCTGGCGCTGCGGGAGCTGGATGTGCTGCAGCTGGTGGCCTACTCGGTCTGTTTTTCCTGCCTCGCCCTGCTTTCGATCCTGTGGTGGCGGGGCCGGTTGTCGCTGTTATGCCAGTATGCCCGGGAGACGCCGGGCTACTTCCTGCTGATGGGACTGGTGAATCCCGTTGCCTACTACCTGGTGCTGCTGCGCGCCTACGATCTGCTGCCGGCGCAGCAGGCGCAGGCGATCAACTACACCTGGGCGATCAGCCTCGCGTTGCTGGCGGTGCCGCTGCTGGGTCACAGGCTGGACCGGCGCGACGCGCTGGCGCTGGTGATGGGCTATGGCGGGGTGCTGGTTATCGCCACCCGCGGCCAGCTGTTGCAGCTGGAGTTCGACAGCCTCGAAGGCGTCGTCCTGGCGTTGCTGAGCACCCTGATCTGGGCGCTGTACTGGCTGGTGTCCACCCGCAACCACCGCGACCCCGTGGCCTGCCTCTGCCTCAACTTCGCGGTGGCGGCGCCGGTGGCGCTGGCCCTGTGCGCGCTTTATTCCGGGCTCGCACTGCCGGGCTGGCGCGGCCTCGCCGCCGCGGCCTACGTCGGCCTGTT
>JAOUDU010000166.1 GCA_029859085.1 Gammaproteobacteria bacterium
AGCGGGCCGTGTCGGTATCCGCACGGTGTTCCGGCATTTTGCCGATATGGAGACGCTGTTTGCGACCATGGATGTGCAATTGCGGGAGAGCTACGAGGGCCTGTTTCTCGGGGGCAATCGCGCCGGCACCCTGGACGAGAGAATCCTGCACGCGATTGAACGCCGCGCCGCCGCGTTTGAGAAACAATCCCCGCTGATGCGATCGACCCGGGCCCAGATATGGCGTTCACCGGTACTGCAAAAGAATTACGCGAGAAACCAGCGCGGCCTGCGCAAGGACCTGGCGGACTGGCTGCCGGAGATCGCCGATTTGCCCCCGGTCCGCAGGGAGCTGGTGGACGCGGCCGCCTCCTTCGAGACCTGGGACAGGCTGCGCTCCCACCAGGGCCTGGGCGTCAAGGCCAGCATGGAGGTGGTGCACGAAATACTGCGCCTGGCCTTTGGAATCAACTAGGTCCTACTTGCGGCCCCAGACACCGACGGCTTCCTGCACCCGCTCGGTGTAGGCGCGCAGTCCCGGGAACTCCATGGCGATCCCGGTGACCCAGGTGCCCGGTTGGTTGTCGTAGATCCCGGCCATCATCCCGGCGACGGTGAAATCGAAAACATTGGCTTGTTCGCCGTGGAGGAAGCCGCTGGCGGGAACCATCGCCGCCAGCGCCTCCAGGTCGCGCCGGGCAAATCCTTTCTGTTCCTCGAGGCTGTGCCGGCCCAGGCCGTGCAGCTGATATGTCTGGGCCATGCGGCGGCGCGCCACGCCGCTGATGATGGGACGCAGCACGCCCGGAAGTGAACCAAAAAACCCCCTGGCTACATGTGGCCACCAGTCGTCGTCCAGCCAGCGACTGGCCACCATCAACCAGTACAGGTGATCCTCCACCAGGCGGGTGAGGGCCAGGCCCTCGCCTTTCTGGCGGGCACTGAGACCGGCAAACACCCTGCCCGAGGTAAGGGTGTCCAGGTACTGGACGATGAGTTCCGAGTCGGGAATTTTCTTCCCGTCGACAATCAGGAAGGGCAGCTTGCCCTTGGGCGCCTTGCGGGGGTCGGTTATATCAGAGAGCGTGTATTCGAGGCCCAATGACGCGAGCAGCATTTCAATCTTCAGGCAAAACGGGCTGACGTTGCGCATGCCAAAGGCCGCGGGCAGGGTGACGAGCTCAATCATACTGGCTCCCTCCTTGGTGACGATTCTGGTGTGTCGACTATGCCGCCCCGGGAGGTTCACACACGAAGATGGGGATGTCGCGGCTGGTGCGGGCGCGGTAATCCGCATAGGGGGCGTAGGCCTTGTCGCAAAGCGGCCATAAATCCGGTTTCTCGGCCGCCGTGGCGAGCCGCGCCCGCAGCGTCATCACCCGGCCGCGATAGCGCACGGAAATATCCGGGTTTTTGGCAATATTGTAGTACCAAACGGGATTCCTGACGGCTCCGCCCATGGAGGCCACAAGTAGTAAACCCTTTTTATAGGGGACATACATCAGCGGCATGGTGATGCTGCGACCAGACTTCGCGCCGGTCATCGTGACAAAGCACACCTCGTCGCCGGCCAGCGTATTGAACATTTTCCCGAACGTCAGCTTGTTGAGGAATATATGTGTTCTCGACATGGTTTTCAGGATCCACTTGGGCGGATTCAAACCTTTCTTTTCATCTTCCGCGTGGTCTGCCATGGCTGATTTTTCCTTATCGGTAGTAGTGAGGTATCAGGCCGCGACAGTGTCGATCCCCCGGGCCGGGCCTGTCAACACCTGCTGTTCCCGTGCCGGTGTTGCTGCGGTGCGGCCTTGTTTTTTGGCAGGTAGCCCCTTTTGCGCGACGCGTCTATCAGCAGCCCGCGAAAAATCTTGCGCGGCAGCAGCCGTTTCATCAGCGCGGTGACGCCCACGCCCTTGCCTGAGGGGCCAGTGCCTCCACCGCATTGATATATCCCGGTCGCATTGGCCTTGGCTGCCTGCCTGCATTGCAATCAATCCAGCAGGCTGCGACTGATCAGTTCTTTCATGATTTCCGAGGTGCCACCGTAGATGCGTTGCACCCTGGCGTCGACAAAGGCCCTGGATACGCCGTACTCGCGCATATACCCGTAGCCGCCAAACAGCTGCAGGCAGGTATCCACCACCCGGCCCTGCATTTCGGTGGTGGCGACCTTGGCCATGCTCGCGGTGGCGACGTCCAGCTCTGCGTTCATCAACAGGGTTTTGCATTCATCCACGAAGGCGCGATGGACCCGGATATCGGTGGCGGCCTCGGCCAGCTTGAACCTGGTGTTCTGCAGCGCGGCCAGCGGTGCGCCGAAAGCCTTGCGCTCCTTCACATACCCGACAGTCTCCGCCAGTACACCCTCGGCAGCGGCAACGGCGCCGATGGCCAGGGACAAACGCTCGCGCTGCAACTCCCCCATCAATACCGCGAAACCCCGATCCGGTTCCCCGAGGATGGCGCTCGCAGGAACCCGCACATCCTCAAAAAACAGTTCGGAGGTGCCCGCCGCGTGCAGGCCTATTTTCTCCAGGTTGCGACCCCGCTGGAATCCCGGCAGGTTGGTGTCCACCAGGAACAGGCTGGTGCCCCGGGACCCGGCGACCTCCATGTTGGTGCGAGCCACCACGATCACCATGTCACAGTGCTGGCCGTTCGTTATAAAGGTCTTGGAGCCGTTGATGATGTAGTGATCACCATCGCGCCTGGCTGTGGTGCGCACAGCCTGCAGGTCGCTGCCCGCCCCGGGCTCGGTCATCGCCACCGCGCCGACACAGGCGCCCGCGACCATCTCCGGCAGGTAGCGCTGTTTTTGCTCCTCTGAGCCATTATTGAGGATGTAGTGTGCGACGATATCGGAGTGCACCGTCATCGGCCCGCCGATGGAGCCGAAATTGGCGCGGCTGAACTCTTCGACAATTATCATCGCAAACCGGAAGTCGGCAGCGGAGCCACCGTAGGTCTCGGGAAGATCCACTCCCAGCAAACCCTGCTCGCCCAGTTTGTTCCACAACCCCCGGGGGAATATCCCGGCGTTTTCCCATTGCTCATAATAGGGCGCGATCTCTGCTGCTATAAAGCGCCTGACGTTGTCCCGGAAAAGGGCCAGTTCTTCGTTCATCCGATTGCTCCTCTTTACATGGTTGACGGGGGCGTCACGATACCGGTCAGTCGAGAGCGCAACGTCGCCGGGGGAGGTGTCTGCCCGGGCAGCAATTGCACTGGTGGCGGTCCGCTTCAGGTCTGCAGCGTGGAGCGCGCGTTCCTGGCGAATTCCTCCGCCTTTTCCTTATCCTCTACGATGCTGTCTATCGGGAACGGCACGGCGATGCCGCGCTGCAGTCCCGGCTTTTCCTTCATCACGTTCATCCAGCGATCGAGGTTCTCAAGACCCTCCCGGGAGATCCCCGACCACTTGTAGGTCCTGACCCAGCACCAGTTGGCGATGTCGGCGATGGAGTAGTCGTCAGCCAGCCATTCGCTCTGGCCCAGGCGGGTATCGAGTACTTCAAACAGGCGGCGCCCCTCGTGCTGGTAGCGGTTGATCGCCGCTTCTATTTTCTCGGGGAAGTAGCGATAGAAAACGTTGGCCTGGCCCATCATCGGCCCGATGCCAGCCATCTGGAACATCAGCCACTGAATCACCCGGGAGCGCCCCTTGGTATCCGTGGGCAGCAACCGGCCGGACTGTTCCGCCAGGTAGATCATGATGGCGCCTGACTCGAATACCGCGAAGTCGCCGTTGGCCCGATCGACGATCACCGGGATGCGACCGTTAGGGTTCAGCGCCCGGAAACCGGGCGTGTGCTGGTCACCGGAGCGGATGTCCACCACCTTGACGGTATACTCGAGGCCGAGTTCCTCCAATGTGCAGGACGCCTTGTGACCATTGGGGGTGGGGGCTGTATACAGGTCGATCATACTTTGGCTCCTCTGCCGGGTTCCGCTGGATATTTTTTTTGCATTTGGGCGACTGTACATGATAGTACACCACTTGCCCGAGCCCGGCCGTGACGCCAGTTGGTTCCGGTGGCGGGCCACCCGGAATAATATATATCCTAATGACATTGTGCGTGCCAAAATATAGCCGCCGCGTCCTGGAACGCGAGCGTTCAGCCAGAAAAGGAGTTAAAGCATGGCAATTGAAAACCGGGTGACCCGGCTCACCGGGACCCAGTACCCGATCATACAGGCCCCCATGGGCTGGATCGCCCGCTCGCAGCTGGCCTCGGCAGTCAGCAATGCCGGCGGTCTCGGCATCATCGAAACCTCGTCCGGGGAGCTGGACAATATCAAGCGCGAGGTAAAGCTGATGCGCGAACTGACCGACAAACCGTTCGGCATGAACGTCGCACTGTCCTATGTCAAAGGCACCAATATTATCGATTTCGTGATCGGGCAGGGAATAAAGTTCGTCACGACCTCCTCCGGCAGCCCGAGTGTCTGCACCAAAGACTTCCAGGCGGCGGGCATTACCGTGTTCCACGTGGTGCCGACCCTGGAAATGGCCCTGAAGGCGATAGACGCCGGAGTGGACGGGCTGGTGGTGGAGGGCGGCGAGGGTGGCGGGTTCAAGAACCCCAGCCCGGTATCGACCATGGTCTTGCTGCCCCTGATCCGCTCCCGGGTCGATGTCCCCATTATCGCCGCCGGCGGTATCAGCGATGGCCCCTCGATGGCGGCCGCATTCGCGATGGGAGCCGAAGGCGTGCAGATGGGGACGCGGATGCTGTCCAGCCTGGAGTCGCCGGTACACGACAACTGGAAGCAGGCGGTCGTGGCCGCCAAAGAGACGGACACGGTATTTCTCAACCAGCAGTCGCGCCCCGCGCTGCGGGCACTGCGCACGGCGCGCACAGCGGCCCTGGAGCCCCTGGGCAAGTTTAACGTCATGGAGAACATGGCCGGGATTCCGCAATTGTATTTCGGTGGGGATATGGAGGCGGCCATCCCGCTGTCGGGCGAGGTCTGCGGGCGCATTGACGCGGTGATCAGCGCCAGGCAGATCATAGATGAAACCATCGCCGGTTTTCATGAGGTTGTGAACGGACTTGCGAAGCGGTACCCGGGAAATGCCGGACAATAAAAAGCCCAGCCTGAGGAGGGCGGGGGTGGCGGAGCTGGACGTTTGGGGGGTGGAGGCATCCCCATTCCTGCTGAAAGTGGAGGCGCTGCTCAGGTACCGGGGAGTCGGGTTTCGCCGCCTGCCCCGCGACGGCGGTCGCTGGGAGAACATGGTGACGGCCCTGCGCCTGGAACACGCGCGCCGGAAGAAGCGGGTGCGGCGCTTTCCGGCTATGGATTCGCTGGATGAGTACCCCGCGGTACCCTATCTCATCATAGGCGGCAGGGAGTTCCAGTACGATTCCTCGGGCATCGCCCTGTGGCTGGACACGCAGCGTGACCCGGCAGAGGGGCCGTTCTTCCCGGAAGATCCCGTCACCGGGTTTATCGCCCATCTTATCGACGAGGCTTTTGATGAATACGGGCTTTACATGGTGCATCACCAGCGCTGGGTCTGTTCGGCGGCGGACAATGTCATGGGTGAGGTGACTGCCGCAGAGATGGCTCGATTGCTGCCGCCGCCTTTTTCATCCCGCCTTCGTGTCGATCTGCCCCGCAGGCAGGTGCGACGCTGTCCCTACCTGTTCAGTGTCGCGCCCGCTGGTTACCAGGCGATGGTGGAGCCGCTGCGGGTGCCCCCTTCGCGCCCCGGCTTTCCAGCCACCCATGACCTGCTGGAGGACAGCTGGCACTCCTATGTCATGGCCGTGGAACAACTGCTGGCAGTGCAGCCCTACCTGCTGGGCGAACAGTTCACCGCAGCCGACGCCAGTGCCTATGGCCAGTTGGGTATGAACCTGATCGACCCATCCACCGCCGCAAACCTGGAACGACTGGCTCCGCGCACCTGGCGCTGGTTGCTGGATATCCGTGACGGCAAGCATCGCGGCGCTACCGGTGAGCTCGAGGTGAGGCCGGCACTGCGGCCACTGCTGACCATCATCATGCAGACCTTTGCGCCGTTGATGGTGCAGAACGAGCGCGCTTACCAGCGGGCAGTCGATGCGGGTGAAACTGTTTTTAACGAGGCCGCCTTTAATCGCGGTGCCGCCCTTTACGAGGGCGAGTTGCTGGGTCGTCCCTTCCGCTCGGTGGCCAAAACCTTCCAGGTCAGTGTCTGGCGCGCGCTGTGCGCGCGCTGGCGCAGGCTGGACGCGGCCGCGCGCTGCGAACTGGCCGCCATACTCCCCGATGCCCGCCTGTTCGAGGCCGGGGAGTCGCCGCAGGCACTGGATCCCGGCCCCGCCCGGGGTCGCCGACAGGGAACCTTGTGACGCCCGATATCCTGCAACTGCAGCAGGTCTGCGATACCAGCG
>JAOUDU010000167.1 GCA_029859085.1 Gammaproteobacteria bacterium
GTCCAGGCCGCGGCGCGAACGGATGAAGACTTCGAACAGTTTCATATGGTCTGACATAACATGGTCTCCCTAGGCTGCCGCTGAACCGGCGCGTTGTGACTTTTTCGACTCGTAGGCGGCGATGGCGTCGCGCACCCAGGCGCCCTCTTCATGGGCCTTCACATGGTGCGCCAGGCGCTGGCGGTTGCAGGGGCCGTTGCCGTTGATCACCCGGCTGAACTCCTCCCAGTCGATCTCACCGAAATCGTAGTGACCGCGCGCCTCGTTCCACTTCAGGTCCGGGTCGGGGATGGTGAGACCGATGACCTCCGCCTGCTTGACGCTCTGGTCGACAAACTTCTGGCGCAGCTCGTCGTTGGTCTGGCGCTTGATTTTCCACTTCATGGACTGGGCCGAGTGGGCCGATTCCGCATCGTGGGGCCCGAACATCATCAGCGACGGCCACCAGAAGCGATCGAGGGCGTCCTGGGCCATGGCCTTCTGCTCGGCACTGCCCCGGGCCAGGGTCATCATGATGTGGTAGCCCTGGCGCTGGTGAAAGCTCTCCTCCTTGCAGATGCGCACCATGCCGCGGGCATAGGGGCCGTAGGAGGTGCGCTGCAGGGAGACCTGGTTGACGATGGCGGCGCCGTCCACCAGCCAGCCGATGGCGCCGATATCCGCCCAGGTCAGCGCCGGGTAATTGAAAATGGAGGCGTACTTGGCCACGCCGTCGTGCAGGGCCTGGATCAGTTCCTCGCGGCTGACCCCGAGGGTTTCCGTTGCGCTGTACAGGTACAGGCCGTGACCGCCTTCGTCCTGCACTTTCGCCAGCAGCACGCACTTGCGGTGCAGGCTGGGCGCCCGGGTGATCCAGTTGCCCTCGGGCTGCATGCCGATCACCTCGGAGTGGGCGTGCTGGGAAATCTGCCGCACCAGGTTCTTGCGATAGCCCGCGGGCATCCAGTCCTTGGGTTCAATTTTTTCCTCGGCGTCGATGCGCGCCTGGAACCGCGCTTCCAGTGTTGCCAGTTCCGCTGGTGAAATATCCTTGCTCATTGTCGTCTCCCGCTGCTGTTAAACACGTTCAATCACCAGGGCGATGCCCTGCCCCACGCCGATACACATGGTGCACAGCGCGTGGCGTCCGCCGCTGCGATGCAATTGGTACATCGCGGTGGTCACCAGGCGGGCGCCGCTCATGCCCAGCGGATGCCCCAGCGCGATCGCGCCGCCGTTGGGATTCACCCGGGGGTCGTCGTCCGCCAGGCCCAGGCCGCGCAATACCGCCAGGCCCTGGGCGGCGAAAGCCTCGTTCAACTCGATCACATCCATATCGCCGAGGGCAAGGCCCGCCTTGTCCAATACCTTGCGGCTGGCCTCCACCGGGCCGTAACCCATGATGCGCGGCTCGAGGCCGCTGGCCGCCATCGCCACCACCCGCGCCCGCGGGGTCAGGCCGTATTGTTTCGCCGCCGCGCCGGATGCGACCAGCAGCGCGCAGGCGCCGTCGTTGATCCCGGAGGCATTGCCCGCGGTCACGGTCCCGTTCTCCCGGAACGGCGTGCCCAACCGCGCCAGGTCTTCGATGCTGGTATCCGCCCGGGGATGCTCATCGACACTGACCAGCAGCGGCTCACCCCTGCGCTGGGGAATACTCACCGGTACGATTTCCGCGTCGAACCGTCCCGCCTGTTGCGCCGCGGCGGCGCGCTGCTGGCTGCCCAGCGCGAACGCGTCCTGGTCCTCCCGGCTGATACTGAACTGTGCGGCCACGTTCTCCGCCGTCTCGGGCATGGAATCGATACCGTACCGGGCCTTCATCAATTTGTTGACGAAGCGCCAGCCGATGGTGGTGTCATACATCTGCGCATCGCGGCTGAAAGCCGTGGTGGCCTTGCCCATAACGAAGGGAGCCCGCGACATGGATTCGACGCCACCGGCTATGGCCAGGGCGATCTCACCCGCCTTGATCGCCCTGGCGGCGGAGCCCACGGCCTCCATCCCGGAACCGCACAGCCGGTTGACGGTCACCCCCGGCACTGCAACCGGGAGGCCTGCCAGCAGCGAACTCATGCGCGCGACGTTGCGGTTGTCCTCCCCGGCCTGGTTGGCGCAGCCGTACCAGACATCGTCAACCCGCGCCCAGTCCACGCCGGGATTGCGCTCCATCAGCGCCCGGATGGGAACGGCGCCCAGGTCATCGGTACGCACACCGGCCAGGGCGCCGCCGTAGCGACCGATAGGGGTGCGCACCGCGTCGCAGATAAATGCGTCATCCATTGATAGGTTCTCCCGTCTTCTCGTCCACCAGGGCGCCACCGATGCGGTGGGAGTTGCCCCGGAACAGCGCCAGCTGCCTGCCCTCCTGGTTGCTGACCACCACGTCGTATACGCCGGTGCGGCCGCCCTGCACCACCTGCCTGGCGGTGGCGCTCAGCCGGTCGCCCAGCTCGCCCGGCGCGATAAATTCGATCCTCGCCCCGGCGGCCACCGCGTTGTAATTCTGGCTGTTGCAGGCATAGGCAAAGGCAGTATCCGCCAGCGTGAAAATATAGCCGCCGTGGCAGATGTTATGCCCGTTCACCATATCCTCGCGCACCGCCATACTCAGGGTGGCGCTGCCAGATGCAATTTTCTCGATCTTCATATCCAGCGCCTGGGCGGCGCGGTCGCCGGCCCACATGGCGGCGGCGCTGGCCTCGGCGAGTTGCTGGGGGTCCATGGTGCTCATTCGCCCCTGTAGACCGGTGTGCGCTTGGCGAGAAAGGCCGCGACACCCTCCCGGTAATCATGGGTTTTGCCCGCCGCCCGCATCAGTTCCTTCTCCAGCTCGAGTTGCGCGTCGAGGGTATTGGCGGCGGAGGCGGCGAAGGCCCGCTTGGTAAAAGCGAAACCGCGGGTGGGCTGGGTCGCCATCTGCTCGGCGAGCTCCAGTGCGGTGCCCATCAGCTGCTCGTCATCCACCACCTGCCAGATCATCCCCCAGGACAGGGCCTGCTCGGCGGACACCTTCGGGCCCAGCATCGCCAGGCCCTTGGCCCGGGCCATGCCCACCAGCCGCGGCAGGTGCCAGGTGCCGCCGGAGTCGGGAATCAGGCCCAGCTTGGCGAAGGATTCGATAAAGCTGGCGGAGCGTGCGGCGATGACGATGTCACAGGCCAGCGCGATATTGGCGCCGGCACCGGCGGCCACGCCGTTGACCGCGCAGATCACCGGCTTCTCCATGGTGGTCAGCAGGCGGATCAGCGGGTTGTAATATTTTTCCACCGAGTCACCCAGGTCGGGCATCGCCTCACCCGGCGCGACGGCCCGGTCGTTGAGGTCCTGCCCGGCACAGAAGCCGCGGCCGTTGCCGGTGAGCAGCACCGCGCGCACCGCCTTGTCAGCGGCGGCGCGGGTCAGGACCTCGCGCACCTCGCCGTGCATCTCGGCGGTAAAACTGTTGAGGGCGTCCGGCCGGTTCAACTTCAGGACCGCCACGCCCTTGCTGATCGCAAACTCGATGTTCCTGTAGCTCATGCTGTGTTTCCTCCTGCCGTCCCGGCGCTCAGGCCTCGCGACGCTCGACCAGGGTCATGATGTCGTACACCGCCACGGGTTTTTCCTCCTGGTTGGTCACCTCGATCGCCCACACCACGACGCCGTTGGGTTTTTCGTCGCCGCGGGGTTCCTTCTTGATCTTGCGCTTTACCGACAACTTCACCCGGATGGTGTCACCGGGGGCTACCGGCTCGATGAAGCGCAGGTTTTCCAGGCCGTAGTTGGCGATAACCGGGCCCGGCGACGGATCGACAAACATGCCCGCGGCCGCGGAAATCACGAAATAGCCGTGGGCGACGCGCTTGCCGAAGAAGGAATCCTTTGCCGCGATCTCATCGAAGTGGGCGTAGAAGTGATCGCCGCTGATGCAGCCGAAGTTGACGATGTCAGCCTCGGTCACCGTGCGGCGATGGGTGATAAGGGTTTCGCCGATCTGCAGGTCCTCGAAATACTTCTTGAACGGATGGCGGTCGTCGCTGTAGACCCGGGCGCCCGGGTGGTACTCGCCGGTAATCGCCATCAGGGTGCCCGGCGAGCCCTGCAGGGCCGTGCGCTGCATATAGTGCTTTACCGCGCGGGCGCCGCCCAGTTCCTCGCCGCCGCCGGCGCGACCCGGGCCGCCGTGCACCAGTACCGCCAGCGGCGAGCCGTGGCCGGTGGATTCGGCCGCGCAGTCCCGGTTCAGGATCAGCATGCGCCCGTGCCAGGGCGCGGCCGCCAGGATGATGCGGCGCGCCTCGTCATTGTCGTAGGTGTACACAGAGCCCGCCAGGCTGCCCTTGCCCAGCGCGGCGATGGCCACCGCCTCCCCGAGGTTGCCGTAGGGCATCAGGGTACTGACCGGACCGAAGGCCTCCACCTCGTGCACCAGGCGCTTGTTGAAAGGATCGTCGCAGCGCAACAGGGTGGGCGGGTAGAACGCCCCACCGCTGTTATCGCAACCCTCGATCGCGAAGTCGCCACCGCCACCCAGCAGAATCTCGCACTCCTGGGCCAGCTGGTCGACCCTGGCCTGCACATCCCTGGCCTGGTCCCGGCCCACCAGCGGCCCCATCCGCACGCCTTCCACTGCCGGGTTGCCCACCACCGTGGCGGCCAGGCGCGACTGCAGCGCCGCGGCAACGTCCTGCATCCTGCCGGCGGGCACGATAATGCGACGGATAGCGGTGCATTTCTGCCCCGCCTTGACGGTCATCTCCTTCGCAACTTCCTTGATAAAGAGTGCGAACTCCTCGTCATCGACCTGGACCGACTCGCCCAGGATGGCGCAGTTCAGGGAGTCGGCCTCCATCGTGAACGGAATCGACTTCGCCACGATATTGGGATGGCTCCTGAGCTTGCGCCCGGTAGTGGCGGAGCCGGTAAAGGTCACCACGTCCTGCTCCCCGAGGTGATCGAGCAGGTCACCCGCGCTGCCGCATACCAGCTGGATCGCTCCCTTCGGCAGAAAACCGCCGGCGATGATCTCGCGCACCATCAGCTCCGTCAGGTAGGCACTGGCGGTCGCCGGCTTGACGATGACCGGCATGCCCGCGGCCAGGCTGGGGGCGATCTTCTCCAGCATGCCCCAGCAGGGAAAGTTGTAGGCGTTGATATGCACTGCGACACCGGGCTTGGGGCTGAGGATATGGCGCCCCAGGAAGGTGCCCTTTGCCGAGAGCCGCTCGATCTCGCCCTCGACCATGATCACATCGTTGGGAAACTCCCGGGTCACCAGGCTGGCATAGCTGAACACGGTGCCGATACCGCCCTCGATATCCACCCAGCCATCGGCGCGGGTGGCACCGGTGCGGGCCGAAATCGCGTAAAAATCCTCTTTTTTCGCCATCAGGTGCTTGCCCATGGCCTTCAGGGCCGCGGCGCGCTCGTGAAAGGTCATCGCGCGCAGCGCCGGGCTGCCGACCTCGTGGGCGTAGCGCACCATCGCGGCGAAATCGATACCCTCGCTGGAGACCTCGCACACCGGCTCCCCCGTCACCGCGTCGAAAACGGCCACGCCCGGCCCGGTACCTTCCTGCCACTGTCCGGCAGCATAGCTCGGCAATTTCATCACCTGGTCTCCATCAATTAAATTTATCCGGCCATTATGATACGCAATAAACGTATTTGTAAACTTTAATGTAACACTTTATCGCCGCCGGCGGGGGCGGCCGATCGTCGCATCCCGCAGTTCATCATAGGACAGTTGCAGACACTCGGCGTAAAAACCCGGGTCGGGCAGCATGTTGCGACAGGCATTTATCGCGATTGAGATCTTGTCGCCGCAACTCATCACCGCGTGGAACAGCCCCACACTGTCCATGATAGGCCCGAAACCCGCGCATCCCACCAGCGGGGCACCGCACAGGTAGAGCGGGTCCCTGGAGCCGGCGACATTGGTGATAACCGTGTTGACCGGCGCCGACGCTCCCGATGAAAACATCAGCCCGGTGCCGGCCCGCAACATGGCCAGGGATGCGATCTGCGGGGGAATCAACTGGGCCAGGTCCAGCGGCGTCCGCGGGCCGATGGCCGCGGTATAGCCCTTGGATGAAAGCGATTCCTGGTGGACCCGCTGCAGGCGCTGCAGGGGGTCCTCGATCTCGCTGTGTATCGCCAGGCTCATGGCGGTAACCAGGTTGCCGCCCGCCTCCCGCTCCTCATCGCTGCGAAAGCTGACCGGAATCATCGCCATGGGGGAGAAGTCGGGCAGTTCGCCCCTGGCTTCCAGGTATTTGCGCAGTGCCCCGGCCACCACGGTGACCATCACATCATTGATCGTCACGTCGCCGGCGCTGGCCTTGATCGCGCGCACCTCGTCCAGCTCGAAAAAACGTGCCTCCAC
>JAOUDU010000168.1 GCA_029859085.1 Gammaproteobacteria bacterium
GAGCTTTATCACCAGGCACGCCGACCTGATCTTCCACCAGCGTCCCCAGGACCTGGCGCGGGAGCTGCCGCTGGCGGCCCTGGCCCTGCTGCTGCACAAGCAGCAACAGGGCGCCGGCGGCTCCTGTGTGGACCCCTGGTCACCCTGGCAGTCCGGCAACGCCTGGCGCCTGAACGAGCCCCATGTCCATCGCCTCAACCTCCACTGCCACCAGCAGGACCACTCGGTGGAAGTGGAACAGCGGGGCCCGCTTTTCGTGGTGCGGGCAGCGGGCCGGGAGGTACAGCTGCACGGCGAACTACAAGGCGACAAGCTGCAACTGGAGGTCGAGGGCCACCGCCAGCGCGGCACCCTGGCCCGCACCCAGGACGGTTTCACCCTCTACCTGGCCAGGGGCGCCTGCCACTTCCGCGAGGTCCCGCCGGATATCGGGGAGGCCGGTGGTGCCGGCGCCAATGCCGGCCTGCGAGCGCCGATGAACGGCACCATCGTCGCGCTGCTGGCGCAGGTCGGTGCCGCGGTGGAGGCCAACACGCCGCTGCTGGTGATGGAGGCGATGAAAATGGAGCACACGATCCGGGCACCGCAGGCCGGCACCGTAAACGACTTCTACTACCAGCCAGGCGACCTGGTGGACGGCGGTGCCGAGCTGCTGGACTTCACCCCCGACGCGGCCGCAGGTGACAGCAAATGAGCCTGCCCGCACAGGTAACGCTGGTCGAGGTGGGCCCCCGGGACGGTCTGCAGAACGAGGCGCAGACCATACCGCTGGCGGCGAAACTGCAGCTGATCGATGACCTGGCCGGCGCCGGTCACAGCGTGATCGAGGCGGGCAGCTTCGTGAACCCGAAATGGGTACCCCAGATGGCCGACAGCGAGGCCGTGTTCGCCGGTATCGCCCGGCGGCCGGGAGTGCGCTACACAGCGCTCACCCCGAACCTGCAGGGCTTTGAGCGGGCCGCGGCCGCCGGCGCCGATGAGGTCGCCATTTTCGCGGCCGCATCAGAGGCGTTCTCGCAAAAAAATATCAACTGCAGCATCGCCGAGAGCCTGCAGCGCTTCGCCCCGGTGATGGCCGCCGCCGGCGAGCGCGGCATACCGGTGCGGGGCTATGTCTCCTGCGTGCTGGGCTGCCCCTACGAGGGGGATATCAGCCCCGGGGCGGTGGCCGCGGTTACCGGCGAACTGCTGGCGATGGGCTGTTACGAGGTCTCGCTGGGCGACACCATCGGCAGCGGCAGCGCCGGCAGCATGCAGCGCCTGCTGGATGTGCTGCTGGCCGAATTCCAGCCGGCGCAGCTGGCTGTGCACTGCCACGACACCTACGGCCAGGCCCTGAGCAACATCCTGGTGGCCCTGCAGCACGGTATCGCCACGGTGGATGCCTCGGTGGCGGGACTGGGAGGATGCCCCTACGCCCGGGGCGCCTCCGGCAATGTGGCCACCGAGGACGTGGTTTACATGCTCGACGGACTGGGCATCAGCACCGGCCTGGACCTGGCCGCCCTCGCAAGCGCGGGCAGGCGCATCTGCGCCGCGCTGGGTCGCCCCAACGGTTCCCGCGTCGCCACCGCACTGGACGCCAAATCTGCCTGAGGTAAGCTGTCACCCCGGGCCGGGGCCTTTCCCGGGGGGGGAAAAGCACAGCAGTGACACCGAATGTAAACTTCTTCCGCCTGCGCCTGCTGGCGGCCATCCTGATCACCCTGTCCGGTATCGGCCAGGTGGCGATGCTGTGGTTCCGGGAGCTGACCGGCGCGGCCCTGGTCGACGCGATGACAGGGGTGGTCTACATCATTATCGGCATAGGCCTGCAGGGCCAGTCGCGCTTTACCCTGTTCATGGCGATAGGAGTACCGGCCGCGGCCGCCGCACTGGCGCTCAATTCCGCCCCCGAGGGGGCGCTCAACATGCTGCAGATTACCCGCCTGATTACCGACGTCGCAGTCATCCTCTGCGCGGCAATGGTGCTGGCCAATACCCGCAAGTGATCACCGCCCCGCGGCGGCCCGGGCCCTGCGCTCATCGACAAACAGGTAGCAGCCGCTGTCCTTCGGGACCTCGGCCAGGGGCGTATCGACCTGTGCGGGGGTAGGCCCGTAGCGCGCCGCCAGGGGTCGCAGCCGGTCGAGGTCGAATTTGTACAGTCGCGCCGCATTCTCCCCGAGGATCATCCGCCGCTCCCGGTCAGGGACCCCGGGAAAGGTGAGTTGCAGGGACTCGAGGTTGTAGGGAAACGTGCCCTCGTAATGGGGGTAGTCATTGCCCCAGCAGATCTGCTCGACCCCCACCTCGTCGCGGCCGTCCAGTTCCGCCAGGCTCGGGAAACTGGCGCCGTAATAGCAATTGCGCCGGGCGTAGTAGCTGGGAGGCTCCCGCAGCACCCACTCCATGCCGGCGTAGTTCATCTCGCCGATGGAGCCGGCCACAAAGCCCTCGTGGATACGGTCGAGGCTGCGCAGCATGGCCGGCGCCCAGGAGCAGCCGGATTCGGTGAGGATATATTTCAGCCTGGGGTAGCGCTCGAACACGCCGCTGAGCAACAGGTGGCTGTAGCCCCGCTTGCAGTAAAACGGCACCTCGGATATCCACAGCGCCTCCGCCACCGGGCCGCTGCCGTAGTCGGGCAGGCCCTGGCCGGAGTGGTGGTTCATCACCAGGTCGCAGTCCTGGATCGCCGCGTACAGGGGCTCCCAGTCGGGGTGGTACAGCGGTTTGAGCCAGGTGCAGTCCTCCGGCACCAGCGGCAGCAGGACCCCGCCGCGCAGGCCCGCCTCGGCAATCCAGTGCACATCCTTGATAGCTTCCTCGATATTGTTCGGCAGGATCAATCCCACCCCGGCGCGCCGGATCGGGTCCTCGGCGCAGAAATCCCGCAGCCAGCGGTTGTGGGCCCGGATGCCCGCCAGCGCCCGCTCGTAGTTTTCCGGCCGCGGGGGCTGGGAGGTGACGATGCTCTTGGCAAAAAAAGGTGGCACGGTGTTGGGGTAGACCACCTCGCCGACCACGCCCTGGCTGTTCTGGTCGGCGGTTCGCACCTCGAAGTCCCAGTTGCGCAATTTCTTGCTGCCATAGTGCTGCTGGGACGGGTTGCGGTAACCGCCGCGCCATTCATCAAAGGCCTGCCGCCATTGCGGATCCAGGTACTCACGGTACTGGGCGTGACTGCCCCCGGCATGGGTGTCCGCGGTGATCAGAATATAAGGTTCGCTGCTCAAACCGGTTCTCCCTGGTTGGTATACGGAATTGCTGGACAGGGTTGCGGCGCCCCGCCGGCTGACCCGGGTGCCAGCATACCAACGACTGCGGGGCATTGAAGACCGGCGCGGCAGGAACCGGCCCGCGGCTCAATTGCTTGGACCAGCGCTGTTTTGCTAGGGCCGATACCCCGCGCTGGCTATAATGGCGCCGCCCGCAGCCGGGCCATCCTCCCGTCACAGGACAAGCAGACCACCATGGCACTCAAGCCCACCATCTACAAGGCGCAGATTGAACTCGCCGACAGCGACAGCAACCGCTACGAGAGCCTGGCGCTGACCCTCGCCCGGCACCCCTCGGAAACCCTGGAGCGCCTGGCCGCCCGCCTGCTGGCCTATTGCCTGAATTTCGCCCGGGGCCTGGAGTTTACCCGGGGCCTGTCCACCGCCGACGAACCGGATATCTGGCTGCACAGTGACAGCGGCGAAATCGAGCACTGGATAGAGGTGGGCCAGCCCGAGCACCCCCGCCTGCGCAAGGCCTGCGGACGGGCCAGGCGTGTCAGCCTGTACACCTTCGGCAAGAGCAGCGATACCTGGTGGAAGCTCAATGGCGAGGCCACCAGCGCCCTGCCCCACCTGCACGCCTGGCAATTCACCTGGCCTGAAATCGTGGCCGCGGCCGCCCTGCTGGACCGCACCGTGCAACTGAGCGTCAGCATTGTCGGCGGCATCATCTACCTCGACAACGGCAGCAATTCCGCCAGTGTCGAACCGCGCCTGCTGTGTACCGCGGAATGAGCTGGCACATCGGGGGAAGCGGGCCTGGGACGCCCGATTGATCAATCACTGTGCCGGAGCGGGCCCTGAAGTTGCCGGTTCGCGTACCAGCGGGAACAGGAAAAACAGGTTCAGCACACCGTAGCCGACCCCGGCAAGCAACAGTCCGGCACCGGCCTGTGCTGCCTGGGCAGCGAGCAGCAGCAGGGACAGGCCCGCCAGCCGCAACAACTCCCAGCGCAACAACCGCACCGGGTCCCTGCCTTCAAGCCAGAGCGCGGTCGTCACCATGCCGGCCAGCAGCAGTGCCCACATGGAAAAGCCGCTCCAGTAGGCGAGGTCGGTTTTTTGCATGAAATCCAGCAGCAGCACCGCGGCCACCAGTTGCGCAAACGCGTACGCACCGACCAGGCGCGATACCGGCGGGTCGAACTTGCGAAACTGCGCGAGGCCTGGTTTGTCCCGGGGATAGCGCTGCGCCACATCCGCCGGCCGCCAGCCCGTGCGCGCCACCCAGACCCGCAGCTTGTCGCGCCAGCGCCGCGTATGCCAGCTGTCGCGAAACATGTCGATGTAGATGTGAGTGAGCGCCTTGACCGGGTTCCAGCTTCGCAGCGGCCCGCGAATACCGTAGATCGGGGGTTCGCTCGCCAGTTCTTCCTGGAAAGTGCCGAACAGGCGATCCCAGAGGATAAAAATGCCGCCGTAGTTGCGATCCATGTAGATGTCATTCTGGGCATGGTGGACCCGGTGGTTCGACGGCGTGACAAACACCCACTCGTACCAGCCCAGCTTCGGCACATGCTCGGTATGCACCCAGAACTGGTAAATCAGGTTGATCGCACCCACCGTGACCACCACTTCCGCGGGGATTCCCAGCAGGTACATCGGGATATAGAACACCCAGTCGAGCAGGAAACCGGTACTGGTCTGGCGCAGGGCCGTGCTGAGGTTGTAATCCTCACTCTGGTGATGGGCCACATGGGCCGCCCAGAAAAACGTGCGCTCATGCCCCATGCGATGCTGCCAGTAATAGCACAGGTCATACAACACGGTGGCCAGCACCCAGGTAGACCAGTCACCGGCATCCAGCAGCGGCAGGGAAAAATGCCGGGTAACCAGGTAGTAGACATAACCCCCCAGGCCCAGGGTGACGAAGCGCCGGGCCTGGCTCAGCACGCCCAGGAAGAGACTGCTGATACTGTCACTCAGGCGATAGGTATTGCGGTGCCGGGCGAGGCCGAACAGCCACTCGACGATCATCGCGAGAATGAAAAACGGTACCGCGTAAACAATCAGGTTCATGGGGTTTTGTTCAGTTTTCCCTTGCTTGACGGAGATTCGAAGCGCACGGGGCATGGGTCTGGCGCGCACCAGTCTAATACCGGGTGCGGAGAAAATCAGCAACTCGGGCTGCGAAATTACAGGGCCGATTCTGGCTAGTAGCCGGCGCGGCGGGGGGCTATATTGCAGCCATGCCCAGACACCCGCCCAATACAGCAGCAGCCCCTGGCGCCGGGGCCGAGCCGGGTGCCGGGATCGAACCCGGCGATAAGGGCCTGCCGGACCCGGAGGTTTGCCGCCAGGCCAGGCTTGCCCGGGACCCCCGTTTTGACGGCGAATTTTTCCTTGCAGTGCGCACCACCGGCATCTATTGCCGGCCGGTCTGCCCGGCCCGGCCACCGGCGGAGAAAAATGTCCGCTATTATCGCAGCCCGGCCCAGGCCGCCAGGGACGGCTACCGGCCCTGCCTGCGCTGCCGGCCCGAATCCGCCCCCGGCAGCCCGGCCTGGCAAGGCACCGCCACTACCGTACAGCGCGCCCTGCAACTGATCCGGCAGGGCGCCCTTGAACAGGGCACGCTGGCTGGGCTTGCGGACCGGCTGGGCATCGGTGAGCGCTACCTGCGCAAGCTGTTCGAACGCGAACTGGGGGTATCACCCCAGGCCGTCGCCCTCAACCAGCGCCTGCTGTTCGCCAGGAAACTGCTGGCGGAAACCCGGATGCCGGTGACGGATATCGCCTTCGCCGCGGGTTTCGGCAGTGTGCGTCGCTTCAACAGCGCGGTAAAGACACAGTTCCGCCAGACACCCGGGGAGCTGCGCCGCCGGCCGGGACCGGCGGGCGGCGATCGTGGCATCCGCCTGCAACTGCAGTACCGGCCGCCTTACGACTGGGAGGGGGTACTCGGTTTTTTTCGTCGGCATGCGATCGCCGGGGTGGAGTCGGTGGACGAGGGCTGCTATCGCCGCAACCTGCTGCTGGGAGGGCGCCCTGCCAGCGTCAGGGTGCGCCCCGTCACCGGTCGCAACGCGCTGGAACTGGAGTTGCACGCGGTGGATCA
>JAOUDU010000169.1 GCA_029859085.1 Gammaproteobacteria bacterium
GCGCCGAGCAGCGCGAAGGCGGTCGCCGCAACCAGCGAGGGCACGGCCAGCGCCAGCAACACCAGCATGTTGTCGCGCCAGCTGGCGGAGCAATTGGGCTTGGCGACAATCATCAGCCGCGAGGCGTTGCGGGAGCTGGTAACCACGGTACTATCTCATATCTCGATGCAGGGTCGTTCCTGGTCAGGGTCGTTTCTGGGCAGGGTCGTTTCTGGAAAGTCTAGTGAATTTTCTCCCGCTCGCCTACTCTTTACCCCAGCTAATTCGTGCTGCGCCCGACTGCCCTGCGAGAGGTCCCGATGACTGCCCCGATGTTGATTGAAGCTGACCAGCTGCTGGCCGAGCCGCCGGCTGTTGTGTTCGACTGTCGCTTTTCCCTGGCGGATGCGGGGGCGGGCCATGCCCAGTACCTGCAGGGGCATATCCCGGGCGCGCACTACCTCCACCTGAACCGCGACCTGTCCGGCCCGGTGGGCGGGCACGGCGGGCGCCACCCGCTGCCGGAACCGGCGGTGTTCGCCGCGCTACTCGCCCGCCACGGCGTAGGGCCGGCGACCCGGGTCGTCGCCTACGATGATTCCCGTTTGGCCTTCGCGTCGCGCCTGTGGTGGCTGCTGCGCAGCCTCGGCTACCGCCCGCCGCGCCTGCTCAACGGTGGCTACCAGGCCTGGCTGGCCGCCGGTGGCCGGGCCGAAACAGCGGTGCCCAGCCCGCTGGCCTGCGAGCCGGCAGGGCCCGGGCAGTTCGGCGCATGGTGTGATATAGAGGGCCTGCGCGCGCTGCAGGGCCAGGGTGCACTGCTGGTGGATTCCCGTGAAGAGCGGCGCTACCTGGGCCTGGAGGAGCCGATCGACCCGGTGGCGGGGCATATTCCCGGCGCCATCAACCGGCCCTGGCAGGGAGTGACCGCGGCGGACGGCAGGGTGCTGGATCACGCGGGGCTGCGCGCCCACTGGGGTGATGCACTGGAAGCGGAGCAGCTGGTGGTGTATTGCGGCTCCGGCGTGACGGCCTGCGTCAACCTGTTCTCACTGGCACTGCTGGGCCGGCACGACGCCACCCTGTACGCGGGCAGCTGGAGCGACTGGTGCAGCTATCTTTGAGGCCGGCCTAGAAGTCCGGCGGGCACTCCCCGGCCAGCCATTCACCGGTGGCGGGGTGCTCGAAGGCGAGGGTAGTGGCGTGCAGCAGCAGGCGCGGCGCCATCGCCAGCGCCCTGGGGTGGGCGTACATGTCACAGCCCAGGATCGGGTGGCCGATCTCGCGCATATGGATGCGCAGCTGGTGGGAGCGACCGGTGACCGGCTGCAGCAACAACCGGGTGCGATCGGTGCCGCGTTCGAGCACTTCGAATCGTGTCAGTGCCGCGCGGCCACGCTCGCGGCAGATGACCTGCCGGGGGCGGTTCTCCCAGTCGCAGGCGATGGGCAGGTCGACCTCGCCCCGGTCCTGCTGTACCACGCCGTAAACCACCGCGTGGTAGGACTTCTCCACCAGCCGCTGCTGGAACTGGCGGCTGATGTGGGCATGGGCGGGTTTGTTCAACGGGACCACCATGATGCCCGAGGTGTCCAGGTCGAGGCGGTGGACGATGCTGGCGCTGGGATAGCGCTGCTGCAACCGGGTCACCAGGCAGTCCTTGTTCAGGGGATGGCGGCCGGGAACACTCAGCAGGAGGTCGGGTTTGCGCACCAGCAGCAGGTCGTCATCCTGGTAGAGAATGCGGATCTCTTCCTGGCTGTGGGGTACGAGATAGGGGGGCGGCGATTGCATGGGGCGGTATTCTATACCTGAAGACGAATTGTTGGGCGAGGCACTGCGCCACATCCTGCCCGATGCCCGGCTCGAGGAAATCGCGCTGCCGGCGACGCCGGCGGTGCGGCTGCTGTTGCTGGAAGGCAATTATCCCCAGGGAGAGCTCTCCCCGGAGGCGGTGCAGCGGGTGATGGACAACCCCCTGTACTGGGTTTTCTGCTGGGCCTCGGGGCAGGTGCTGGCGCGCTTCCTGCTGGAGCAGCCGGACCGGGTGCGCGGCAGGCGGGTGCTGGATTTCGGCTGTGGCTCCGGGGTCGTGGCTATCGCGGCGGCGCTGGCGGGGGCCAGGGAAGTGATCGCCTGTGATATCGACCCGCTGGCGCTGGCCGCCACCCGCAGTAACGCCAGGCGCAATGGAGTCACCGTCACAATCACGGATGACTTTTTCGGGATCGAGGGTGATATCGACCTGATCATAGTGGCGGACGTGCTGTATGACCGCACCAACTTCGCGTGGCTGCAGCGTTTCATCGAGCGGGCCGACCGGGTGCTCATCGCGGATTCGAGGGTGAAGGATTTCGACCACCCGCCCTACCGCCAGGTTGCGCGCCATTCGAGCTGTACCCTGCCGGACCTGGACGAGTCGGCGGAGTTCCGGGACGTGCGGATCTACCTCGGGGAGCGGGTGCCCGCGTAGGGCGGATTTCAATCCGCCAGCCGCTCGCCGGGTCACCGTTCGCCGGTCGATTGAAATCGACCCCGCGGGGCGCGCTGGACGGCGAACATCCCGCCATTCATCCGGGCGGTTCCATCCCTCGATCCGCTATTGGTCTGCGCCGCATTATTTTTGTACACTGGGCGCCCTTTGCCTGCCTTTGCCGAGTCTACCGAAGAATGAACCCCAATTATCTTGATTTCGAACAGCCGATCGCCGATCTGGAGGTAAAGATCGAGGAGCTGCGGCTGGTGGGCACGGACAACGAGATCAATATCAGCGAGGAAATCGAGACCCTGCGGGCCAAGAGCACCAAGCTCACCGAGAAAATCTATTCCAACCTGAGCCCCTGGGACATCGTCCGGGTGGCGCGCCACCCGCTGCGCCCCTATACCCTGGATTACCTGCCGCTGGTGTTCGAGGAGTTCGATGAATTGCACGGCGACCGCCACTTCGGCGACGACCGGGCGATTGTCGGCGGCGTCGCCCGCCTCGATGGCCGCCCGGTGATGGTGATCGGCCAGGAGAAAGGCCGGGCGGTGAAGGACAAGGTATTGCGCAATTTCGGCATGCCCAAGCCCGAGGGCTATCGCAAGGCCCTGCGCCTGATGGACACCGCCGAACGCTTCAAGTTGCCGGTGATCACGCTGATTGACACCCCCGGCGCCTACCCGGGTATCGATTCGGAAGAGCGCGGTATCAGCGAGGCCATCGCCCGCAACCTGGCGGTGATGTCGCGCCTGGCGACCCCCATCGTCTGCGTGGTGATCGGCGAGGGCAGCTCCGGCGGCGCGCTGGGTATCGGCGTGGGCGACCACCTGGTCATGCTGCAGTACTCGACCTATTTCGTGATCTCGCCGGAGGGCTGCGCCAACATCATCTGGAAGAGTACCGAGAACGCACCGGAGGCCGCCGCCGCGATGGGGGTGACCTCCTCGGTGCTGCAGGACCTGGGTATCGTCGATGCCACGATCCCCGAGCCCCTGGGGGGTGCCCACCGCAACCCCCAGTTGATGGCGGAGCGGATCAAGGCGCACCTCATCAAGCAGCTCGACGAGCTGGAGCAATTGCCCCTGGAAGACCTGCTGGCCAAGCGTTACAAGCGCCTGATGTCCTACGGCAACTGATCGCCTTTTGCAACAACCTCAGCCGGCACCGGACCATGGCTGACGTTCAGCTCGACCACACCGCACTCGACTGCCAGCTCCAATCCCTGCTCGACGCCCGCCACTGGTATGTGGGCTTCAGCGGGGGCGTCGATTCAAC
Source organism: Gammaproteobacteria bacterium (assembly GCA_029859085.1). Classification (GTDB taxonomy): domain Bacteria; phylum Pseudomonadota; class Gammaproteobacteria; order Pseudomonadales; family Halieaceae; genus JARRPM01. Next base: position 3,737 of record JAOUDU010000169.1, read on the forward strand.
CGTGCTGCTGCACCTGTTGCACCAGTGGCGCCGGCGCCACCCGGAGGCGCCCCCCCTGGGCGCAATCCATGTGAACCACAACCTGCAGGCCCGGGCGGCCGATTGGCAGGCCCACTGCGAGTGGTTTTGCCGGCTGTTGCAGATCCCCATTGTGTGCCTGGAGGGCGAGGTGATACCCGCCGCCCACGGGCTGGAGGCGGCCGCCCGGGAGACCCGGTACAGCCTGTTCGAGGCGCAATTGCAGGCCGGCGACGTACTGTTCCTGGGCCACCACGCGGATGACCAGGTGGAGACTTTTTTCCTGCGCCTGCTGCGCGGTGCGGGAGTGCAGGGCCTGGCGGCAATGCCCGCGGGGCGCCCCCTCGGCCCCGGCCGCCTGGCGCGCCCGCTGTTGCAACAGCCGCGCTCCGCGCTCGAAGCCTACGCCCGTGCCCAGGGGCTCTCATGCGTGGAGGACCCCAGCAACAGTGATACGGCCCTGGACCGCAACTTCCTGCGCAGCCAGGTGTTGCCCCTGCTGGCCGGGCGCTGGCCGGGTTACCGCCAGACGGTGGCCAGGGCCAGCGAGCACATCGCCACCGCCGCCGGGCTGCTGGCGGAGACCGTGCCGGTGCCCGCTACCGTCTACAGCGCGCTGGGGGATCCGGGCCTGCCCCTTGCGGACCTCGGTGCGGGCTCACCGGAGGTCGCGGCCCTGGTCCTGCGGCGGTGGCTGCGGGCCGCCGGGTTGCCGGCGCCGGACCGGGCCGCCCTGGCAGAGTTCCAGCGCCAGTTGGATAAGGTCAGCGAGCGGGCCAGGCCTCGCCTGCAGTGCAGCGCCTATACCCTGCAGCGCTATCGCGACGGGGTTTACCTGGTGCCTGAATTTGCCACCGCCGCGCCCGGCGACGATACCCTGCCGCTGGTGCCCGGCGAGGTCCGGCAGTTGCCGGGAGCGGCGGGGCGGTTCTGGCTGACGCCGGCGCAGGGCCAGGGGCTGAGCCTGGCCCCGGGCGAGGTGCTGGCAGTGGCCTGGCGCCGGGGTGGGGAGCGCTGTCGGCCCAGCGGTCGCAGCGGCAGCGCCGGGCTGAAGAAACTTTTGCAGGAGCGGGACGTCCCGCCCTGGTGGCGGGAGTGGGTACCCCTGCTGTACCTGGAGGGCGAGCTGCTGGCGGTCGGCGACCTGTGGCTGTGTGAATCCAGCCGCTGTGCGGCCGCCCCCCGGCCCGGCGAATCGCTCTGGCAACCGCGCTGGGAGCGCAACATCACCACTGCTTTCGATTGAGCTGGCAGCGGCTTTCTGGTAGCCTGATTTCCCATCTTTTCGCAGGACTCGCACCCGTCGAAATCGCTCCTTCCCGGAGTTGCGTGCGCGTTTTTTTGTCTGGCAGTACAGCGTATAAAAAAGGCTATTATGACGCGTTACGTCTTCGTCACAGGTGGGGTGGTATCGTCCCTCGGCAAGGGTATTGCCGCGGCCTCGCTGGCTGCGGTACTGGAGGCCCGGGGTATCCGGGTCACCCTGCTCAAGCTCGATCCCTATATCAATGTCGACCCGGGTACCATGAGCCCGTTCCAGCACGGCGAGGTATTCGTCACTGAGGACGGCGCCGAGACCGATCTCGACCTCGGGCACTACGAGCGCTTCACCCACACCACCATGAAGCGCACCAACAATTTCACCACCGGCAGGGTTTACAACACGGTGCTGCGCAAGGAGCGCCGGGGCGATTACCTGGGTGGCACGGTGCAGGTCATTCCCCATATCACCGACGAGATCAAGCGCCGGGTTGTCCTGGGTGCCGCCGATGCCGAGGTGGCTATCGTGGAGATCGGCGGCACGGTCGGCGACATCGAGGGCCTGCCCTTCCTGGAGGCCGCCCGACAGCTGAAAGTGGAAATGGGCTCCAGTCGCGCCCTGCTGATGCACCTGACCCTGGTGCCCTATATCGCCACCGCCGGCGAGATCAAGACCAAGCCCACCCAGCACTCGGTCAAGGAATTGCGCTCCATCGGCCTGCAACCGGACATCCTGCTGTGCCGCTGCGCCGTCGAGATCGAGGAGAGCGCCCGCAAGAAGATTTCGCTGTTCACCAACGTCGAGGAGCGGGCGGTTATCCCCCTGCTGGACGCGGACTCCATCTACCGTATCCCCGGCATGCTGCGCGACCACCACCTGGACGATTTCGTGGTGGAGCGCTTTGGCCTGCAGTGCAAGCCCGAGGCGGACCTGTCCGACTGGGAGGACGTGCTGGCGCGGGAGTTCAGCGAAACCAGCGGCGAGGTGCGGGTCGCCATGGTGGGCAAGTATGTCGACCTGCTGGACGCCTACAAGTCGCTGAACGAGGCGCTGAAGCACGCGGGCCTGAAGAACCTTACCAGGGTGAAGGTCGAGTATATCGACGCCGAGGAAATCGAGCGCAAGGGCACCGGGCTGCTGGCGGGTGTGGATGCGATCCTGGTCCCCGGCGGTTTTGGCGACCGCGGTGTCGAGGGCAAAATCACCGCCGTGCGCTACGCCCGGGAAAACAGGATCCCGTTCCTCGGCATCTGCCTGGGCATGCACGTGGCGCTGGTGGAGTACGCCCGCAATGTCTG
>JAOUDU010000170.1 GCA_029859085.1 Gammaproteobacteria bacterium
ACCGCCGTGGTCGCCGGAACCGTCGAGGCTGCGCGCCCCGCCTCAACCTTGGCAAGGTTGCGCTCTACCAACTGAGCTATTCCCGCATACATCTTTGCGTGTATCCACCGCCGTGGTCGCGAGATCGCGAGGGTATAAACTGACGGCGCCTATTGTATTCGCCAGTCCGCGAGAGTCAAGAACAATACCAGATAATTCTCGCAACTGGCTGAATTACAAAGAATTGTCCCTGTCCTTGATGACCACCCAGGCGGCTTTGAGGTAGATAAACATGGACCACAGCGTCAGCACCGCGGCGGTGTACAGGACCAGGTAACACAGGGCCAGCAACCAGCTCTCGTCCCGGGCCGGGTCGATGGCCAGCAGGCCGGTGATGGCCAGCATCTGGGCGGCGGTTTTCACCTTGCCGATATAAGACACCGCCACCGACGTGCGCTCCCCCAGTTCCGCCATCCATTCGCGCAGCGCGGAAATCACTATCTCGCGGCCGATGATGACACAGGCCGCCAGGGTGAACAGCAGGGTGTCGTGGCGCTCCACCAGCAGTACCAGGGTGATGGCGACCATCAGCTTGTCAGCCACCGGGTCCAGGAATGCGCCAAAGGCCGTCATCTGGCCCAGGCGCCGGGCGAGGTAACCGTCGATCCAGTCGGTAACCGCAGCGAGCGCAAAGATGATCGCCGCCACCATCAGGTGATTTTTAAAGGGCAGGTAAAAGACCACCACCAGCACTGGAATCAGTAATATGCGCAGCATGGTCAGCGCGTTGGGTATATTGATGGGCAAGGCGCCTCGCTCCCCTCGGGCTAGTCACCGATATTATGCAGGTGATCGTAGATTTGTTGGGCCATTGTGGCACTAATTCCGGAAACTTTCTTCAACTCGTCGATGTTGGCGTTCTCCACCGCCTGGGCACTGCCAAAATGGCGCAGCAGCTCCCGCCGCCGTTTTGCCCCGACCCCGGCGATGTCCTCCAGCCCGGAGCGCTGGCGGGCCTTGTCACGCCGGGCACGGTGCCCGGTAATGGCAAAGCGGTGGGCCTCGTCGCGTATCTGCTGGATCAGGTGCAGGGCGGGATGATCCACGCCCAGTTGGCGCTCGCGCCCGGTTGCGCCGTTGAGCAGGGTTTCAAACCCCGCCTTGCGGGTGACGCCCTTGGCCACCCCGATCACTTCAACACCGGTCACCTGCAAGTCCGCCAGGACCGCCATCGCCTGGCTCACCTGGCCCTTGCCGCCGTCGATGAACAGGATATCCGGCAGCGGCGCCTCGCCGGACTTGAGCCGCTTGTAGCGCCGCTCCAGGGCCTGCTGCATCGCGGCGTAATCATCGCCGCCGGTAATGCCCTCGATGTTGAACCGGCGGTAATCGGATTTGCGCGGGCCGCCCTGGTCGAATACGACGCAGGAGGCCACCGTCGCCTCCCCCGAGCTGTGGCTTATGTCGAAGCATTCCATCCGCTCGGGCAACTCCGGCAGGCCGAGTAACTCCTGCAGGGCCTGCAGGCGCTCGATGACGGACTGGCGCCCGGTGAGGTGGGACGCCAGGTTGGTCTGGGCGGTCTGCAGGGCCAGTTGCAGCCAGCGGGCGCGGGCGTCGCGGACCTTGCTGCGCACCCTGACCTGGCGCCCCGCAGCGGCCGACAGGGCCTGGTTGAGGGTGGCGGTATCCTCGGGCGGTTCATTGACCAGCAGCTCCGGTGGTATCGGGCGCACGCCTCCCAGGTAGTACTGGGGAATGAAGGCACCGAGTACCTGGGCCGGGGTCTCCTGCAGGCGCAGGGGCGGGTAGTAGGTCTTGCTGCCCAGCACCCGGGCGCCGCGCACGAACAACACCTGGACGCAGGCCCGGCCTGCCGCCACCGCCGCGGCCACGATGTCCAGGTCGCCCTTCACACCCTCGATCCCCTGGCTGGCCTGTACCTGCTGCAGCTGGCTCAACTGGTCCCGGTAGACGGCGGCTCTTTCATAGGCCAACTCAGCCGCAGCCCGCTCCATGTCGTCGGCCAGGCGCATCATCAACTCCTGGGATTTACCCCGCAGGAACAGCGCGGTGTTCTCCACCTGTTGCGCGTATTCCTGCTGCGTTACCAGTTCCACGCAGGGCGCGGTACAGCGGCCGATCTGGTACTGCAGGCAGGGGCGCGAGCGATTGCTGAAATAGCTGTCCTCGCACTGGCGCACCTTGAATACCTTCTGCAGGAAATGCAGCGACTCGCGCACCGCGCCGGCGCTGGGATAGGGACCGAAGTACTGCCCCTTGCGCCGCTTCGCACCCCGGTGCAGGCTGAGGCGCGGATACTCGTCCTCGCTGGACAGGAAAATATATGGATAGGATTTGTCGTCCCGCAACAGGATATTGTAAGGGGGCTGCTGGGTCTTGATCAGGTTGTGCTCCAGCAGCAGCGCATCCACCTCGGTGGTGGTGACCGTCACCTGGATGTCGTGGATACGCGCCACCAGTGCCATGGTTTTCTCGGTGAGCCCACTGGCCCGGAAATAACTGCCCACCCGGTTCTTCAGGTTGCGGGCCTTGCCCACGTACAGCAGCTTGTTGCCGGCGTCGTACATCTGGTAAACGCCCGGGCGGGTGGTCAGGTTCTCGAGGAAGGCCTTGTGGTCGAACTCGCTCACCTGGCCCCGCCGTAAATCCTGGGCTCGATTTCGAGACTGATGCCGAAAGTATCCAGCACCGACCGCGATACCTCGGCGGCAAGCGCCAGCAGTGCCGAGCCCCTGTTATTGCCGTAATTGACGATGACCAGCGCATGCTCGGGATGAACCCCAAGGCCGTCCCTGCGATGGCCTTTCCAGCCGCAGTAGTCGATGAGCCAGGCAGCGGGCAATTTCACCGCACCGTCCGCCTGGGGATATTGCGGCAGCCCGGGGAACTGCCGCGACAGTTCCCGGGCCCGGGCCGCAGGCAGCACCGGGTTCTTGAAAAAACTGCCGGCGTTGGGCACCCGCGCGGGATCCGGCAGCTTGCTGCGGCGGATATCGACCACCGCGTCAAAAACCGCCTGGTGCGTCGGCTGGTCGACCCCGCGCTGCCGCAGGGCGCTGGCCAGCGCCGGGTAATCTGCCTGTACCGGGGACCGGCGCGACAGCTGCAGCTCTACCGAGGTAATCACCAGCTGGTCCTGCAGCTCGCCCTTGAAGATGCTGTCGCGATAACCGAAGCGGCAGGCGGACCCCGCGAGGGATTGTGCCTCGCGCCTGTCCACGGTCACGCCGTGGACCCGCCGCACGAAGGGCGCGAGCTCGACGCCGTATGCGCCGATATTCTGGATCGGCGCGGCGCCCACGGTGCCGGGTATCAGGGCGAGATTCTCCAGCCCATACAGCCCGTGTCGCAGGGACCACTGCACCAGGTGGTGCCAGTTCTCACCCGCGGCCACCCGCATCGCCACCTGGTCATCGCGCTCCTCCAGCAGCTCGATACCGCGGGTATCAACCCGCAGCACCAGGGCATCCAGGTCGCCGGCGAATACCACATTGCTGCCCTCCCCCAGCGGCACTACCGCGAGGCCCCGGTCGGCAGCCCACGCCAGCGCCTCCACCAGGGCGGCATCGCTGCCCACCCGCACCAGGGCTTTCGCCCGCGCGTCCAGTGCCAGGGTGTTATAGGGCCGCAGCGGTTCCGCGTGCAGGACATGCATCGCCGGTGTCACCCGGCCGCGGCAAAGCGGGCGCGAACCGCATCGAGGTCCGCCTGGGTATCCACGCCCCCGGGCACCCGTTCACCGGCGGCGGCCACGTGAATGCGTGCGCCATGGTAGAGCGCCCGCAACTGTTCAAGCTGCTCCAGCTGCTCCGGCGGCGCCGGTTGCCAGGTCACATATTCATGCAGGAACGCGGTGCGGTAGGCGTAAATACCGATATGGCGGTACCAGTCGCCCTGCGTCGGCATGGTGTTTTGCCCCGCCTTGAATTGCTCCCGCGGCCAGGGGATCGTGGCGCGACTGAAATACAGGGCCATGCCGCTGTTATCGAAAACCACCTTGACCGCATTGGGGTCCACCAGCTCAGCGATATCCGTGATGCCTTCACACAGGGTCGCGATACCGGCCTGGGTATGCGTCGCGAGATTGTGGGCCACCTGGTCGATGACCGTCGGTGGAATCATCGGCTCATCGCCCTGGACGTTGACCACTATCTGCTCATCGGCCCAGCCGAAATACGCGGCCACTTCATGCAGCCTGTCGGTACCCGAGGGATGGTGCGGCGAGGTCATGCAGGCCCGGGCCCCGAACCCTTGGGCCACTTCCAGGATGCGCTCGTCATCCGTGGCGATGACCACCTCCCGCGCCGAGCTCAGCCGCGCCTGCTCCCACACCCGCTGCACCATGGGTTTGCCGGCTATGTCCAGCAGCGGCTTGCCCGGAAGGCGGGTGGAACCGTAGCGGGCGGGGATGACGACGGTATAGGACATGTAAGCTCCGTAAAATAGTCAGGAACGCGCCAGCGCGACCACCGCGCTGGTCACGGCATCCGGCAGAACCGCATTGATTTTCAGGTACCAGGCATTGTCGCCGGCCAGGCCGGCGCATTTTACCGCGTCCTTCTCCGTCATGATAATCGGCCGGTCGCCGAGGCCGGCGAAATCCGCCGCGGTATACCGGTGGTGGTCGGCGAAACAGTGTTGCTCGGGTTCGAAACCGAGGGCCACCAGGGTCTCCATGAATTGCAGCGGCTGGCCGATGCCCGCTACCGCAACAACTTCCCTGCCCAGCGCCGCCGGCGCGGCGGGCCGCGCCTCGCCTGTTTCGAGATTCACCAGGCTGTCGATCGCGTAGCGCACGCCATTGCGCGGGTCGGCGCTGCCGCGATACAGCACGTGGCCAACTTCGCGCAGGCGCTTCACAGGCTCGCGCAGGGGGCCCGCGGGGAGGCAGAAGCCATTGCCGGTGCCGCGCTGTGCATCGAAAACGGCAATTTCCAGGTCCCGCGCCAGGGCGTAATGCTGCAGCCCGTCGTCACTGATAATAATATCCACTGCACATCGCGCCAGCAGGGTGTGCACCGCCTGTGCCCGCCGGGACGCCACTACACAGGGACAGCCCGTGCGCCGCTGGATCAGCAGGGGCTCGTCCCCACACCGGCCGGCGTCGCTGTGCGCGTGCACCCACAGGGGTGACCCCGGGGCACGCGCGCCATAGCCGCGACTGACCACACCCACCTTGATGCCGCGCTGTTGCAGGCTCTCGACCAGGGCGATAACCACGGGAGTCTTGCCGGTGCCGCCCACAGTGATATTGCCTACGACCACCACTGGTACCGGTGGGCGGAAGACGGGTAGCAAGCGACTGTGGTAGAGGCCCCGGCGGGCCGCCGCGAAGGTGCGGAAGACCGCCTCCAGCGGTCGCAACAACCACAGCCAGGCGGCGCCGCGGTACCAGGCATTTTCCAGGACGTCGCGGGCCGCGATCATCAGACGGCAAATTTCTGGTGGTAAAGCTGGGCGTACAGCCCCCCTTCCTGCAACAGGGCCCGGTGGGTACCGCAGGCGACCACCCTGCCCGCGTCCATCACCACGATGCTGTCGGCATGCTCCACCGTGGACAGGCGATGGGCGATGACGATCGTGGTGCGGTTGGCCATCGCACGGTCCAGTGCCTGCTGGATGCGGTGTTCCGACTCATTGTCCAGCGCCGACGTCGCCTCGTCCAGGATCAGTACCGGCGCGTCCTTGAGCATCGCCCGGGCAATCGCGATACGCTGGCGCTGGCCGCCGCTGAGGCCGCCGCCGTCGTCACCCAGCACCGCCTGGAAACCGCCGGGGAGAGCCTCGATGAAATGCCGGGCGTAGGCCGCTTCGGCAGCCGCGAGTACGGCGTCTTCGGATGCATTCGCCAGTGCGCCGTAGGCGATGTTGTTGTACACCGTATCGTGAAACAGGGCCACGTGCTGGGACACCATCGCCAGCTGCGCCCGCAGGTTGGCCAGCCGGTAATCCCCCAGCGGGACACCGTCGAGCAGGATATCCCCGTGCTGCAGCGGGTAAAACCGCGCGAGCAACTGCACCAGGGTGGTTTTACCGCTGCCGGAGCGGCCGACCAGCGCGACGGTTTTACCGGCCGGGATTTCCAGGGAGACATCCTGCAGCACCAGACGGTCATTGCCCGGGTAGGCAAAAGATATACCCCGCACACTGATATTGCCCCTGGCGCGCGTCACCTCGTAGCGGCCGGTATCCACCTCCTCGTCCAGGTCCAGCTGGCCGAAGATATCCTCCGCCGCGGCCAGGCCCCGCTGGATATCACTCTGAACCTCGCTCAGCTGGCGAATCGGCTTGCCCAGC
>JAOUDU010000171.1 GCA_029859085.1 Gammaproteobacteria bacterium
CGCAGCAAGCTGGACAAGCTCACCGCCGGGAACATGCAGCGCAGCTGGCTCAATGTGCCCCATGTCACCCAGTTTGACGAGGCGGACATCACCGCCCTGGAGGAGTTTCGCGCGGGACTCAAGGGTGAGGCCGAGCAGCGCGGCACGCGGCTCACACCGATGCCGTTTATTCTCAAGGCCTGCGCCGTGGCACTGAGGGACAACCCGAAATTCAACACGTCACTCTCTGGCGGTGGCGAACAGCTGGTCTACAAGGGCTATATCCATATCGGCATGGCGGTGGATACGCCGGCCGGGCTGGTGGTGCCGGTGATCCGGGACGTGGACAGGAAAACCGTCTGGGAGCTCGCCGGGGAAGTGCTGGCGCTGGCCGCAAAGGCGCGCGACCGCAAGCTCAGCCCGGCGGAAATGCAGGGCGGCTGCTTTACCGTTTCCAGCCTGGGCAATATCGGCGGCTCGGGTTTCACCCCCATCGTCAATGCGCCGGAGGTCGGGATTCTCGGGGTGTCGAGGGCGGCGATCAAGCCGGTATGGGACGGCAAGGCGTTTGTACCGCGCAATATGCTGCCGCTGGCACTGTCCTACGACCACAGGGTTATCAACGGTGGCGACGGCGGTCGCTTTATGACGCGGCTGGTGTCGCTGCTGGGAGATATCCGCCAGCTGGTGATGTAGCTGCCCGCCCGTTTTCCCGGCACAACGAAGTCGGCCCCATCGTCCTCCCGCCGGGGCAGGGGATGATGGGGCCGTTATCGGTCAGCTGCGGACTGCGGTCCGCCCTATTTGTTGGTCCCTGCACTAGTGACCGACTCCATCACCTTTTCCAGGTTGAAGCTGCCGGGCTTCTGGCGGGGCGGGAACTCGCGGAAGCTCTGCAGCCATTTACCCACATAGCCGGCAGCGGGCCCGAACACGAACATGTGCTCCACGTACCATTTGTCGTAGCCCATACCCTCGACCTCGGCGCGTTCGAACGGGTCCATGCGCAGGTTGGCCAGCAGCGGTGCACGCAATACTTCAAACGGTGACAGCCAGACATCCAGCCCCTCGGCGTTCTGCTTCAGGAAAGTGATCTTCCAGTTGTCGTAGCGCAGCGCGGCGATACTGCCGTCGTCGGTCCAGTAGAGGAACTCGTGGCGCGGCCACTTGGCCTCTCCCTTGAGTGCGGGCATCAGGTTGTAGCCGTCCAGGTGAACCTTGAATTTCGTCCCTCCTACCTGCTTACCCTTGAGCAATTCTTCCTTCACATTGGGCTGCCCCGCCGCTGCCAGGAAGGTAGACATCATGTCCTCGTGGGCACCGATGTCATTTACCACAGTCCCGGGCTTGATCACCCCGGGCCAGCGGATCGCGGTGGGTACGCGGAAGCCGCCTTCCCACTGGGTCGCCTTTTCGCCCCGGAACATGGTGGTGCCGCCGTCAGGCCAGCTGAAGACTTCGGCGCCGTTGTCCGTGGAGTACATGACGATGGTGTTGTCCGCGACGCCCAGCTTATCCAGGGTATCCAGCAACTGGCCGACCATGCCGTCGTGCTCCACCATGCCATCGGCATAGACGCCGAGGCCGGTGACGCCCTGGGACGCGGGCTTGAGGTGGGTAAAGATATGCATGCGGGTGCTGTTCCACCACACGAAGAACGGTTTTTTCGCCTGGACCGCCTTTTCCATGAACTTGATGGCCGAAGCCGTCACGTCCTCGTCGATCGTCTCCATGCGCTTCTTGGTCAGCGGACCCGTGTCCTCGATCCTGCCGTCAGCGTAGCTGTGGATAACGCCGCGGGGCCCGAACTGCTTCTTCAATTCGGGGTTCTTGTAGTAATCCGGGTTTTCCGGCTCCTCCTCCGCGTTGAGGTGGTAGAGGTTGCCGAAGAATTCGTCGAAGCCGTGGTTGGTCGGCAGCATGTCGTCCCGGTCACCGAGATGGTTTTTGCCAAACTGGCCGGTGGCATATCCCTCGGCCTTGAGCAGTTCGGCAATGGTCGGGTCCTCCTTCTTCAGGCCCTCCGGCGCTCCCGGAAGCCCTACCTTGGTGAGGCCGGTGCGCATCGGCGACTGGCCCGTAATGAACGCGGCGCGCCCGGCGGTGCAGCTTTGCTGGCCGTACCAGTCGGTGAACACCGCGCCCTCTGCCGCGATGCGGTCGATATTCGGGGTCTTGTAGCCCATCATGCCCATATTGTAGGCGCTGATGTTGAATTGCCCGATATCATCCCCCCAGATCACGAGGATGTTGGGCTTGTCGGCGGCCTGCGCAAACTGCAGTGGCAGCACTACCGCCAATGCTGTGGCGGCCCGGGTCAAGAGTTTCTTCATATTTGAGCTCCCATCGGTTTCTAATTGGTATCTAAGGATCGCAAGGAAGATAGCAGAAGCGGGTTATATATCAACCTCGCTGACGCCGCGGGCTGGACCGAATCCTGACACGGAGGCACACGGCTGCCCTGGTGAGTCTATACTGCGGGCCTGTGCGGTTGGCAAGGATATTGCGAACCCGGTGACAGTGGATGAGTCAGGGGCCTGGAAATGAGCGAAAATTCGGCGCCGGGGGTTGTGCCGGCCTGGCAGAAACTGTTCCTGGAGCGGCAGCGACTGGATTTTGCCTACCTGCGTGAAGCACAACGCTGGTTCGCGCCCCTGGCGGAATCCCTGGCCCTGCACCGAAGTAGTGCTGGCTCCCGGTCCGGGGGGGCGCCGCTGCTGGTCGCGGTAAACGGCTGCCAGGGCTCTGGCAAAACCACCCTGTGCGCCTATCTGGCGGCGGGCCTGCAGGCGCGGTATGGACTGCGCGCGCTGCCCCTTTCCCTGGATGACTTTTACCATACCCGCAACGCGCGCCAGCAGTTGGCATCCGCGGTCCATCCGCTGCTCGCCACCCGCGGGGTGCCCGGTACCCACGATATGGCCCTGCTCAACAGCACCCTCGACAAGCTGCTGGGACCCCCTGAACCAGGCCCGGTGGCGGTACCGCGGTTTGACAAGGCCCGGGATGAACGCCGCCGGCGCTCCCAGTGGGAACAGGTGGAGGGCAGGCTTGATTTCGTCCTGCTGGAAGGTTGGTGCCTGGGTGCCCGGCCGCAGGCTGCAATGGAACTCGTGCGACCCGTCAACGAGCTGGAGCGGCGGGAGGATCCCGATGCTTTCTGGCGAGGCTATGTGAATGAGGCCCTGGGGACGGATTTCCTGCCGCTGTATGACCGGGTTGACCAGTGGGTGATGTTGCAGGCGCCTTCGTTTGCCAGCGTGTATCACTGGCGCCTGGAGCAGGAGCACAAGCTGGCCGACAGTCCGGTGGCGGACAAGAGTGCGGTGATGACCGACGCCCAGGTCGCCCGCTTTATCCAGTATTACCAGCGGTTGACCGAGCATTGCCTGGAGACGCTGCCGGCGGTGGTTGATTTCCTGTTTACCCTGGATGGAAAGCGCCGGATAGGCGCGAGTCGACTCGCGGGAGTATACGGCGTCGCTAGCGGCCCCAACCCCGGCTTTGCCTGATGCAGTGGCCCAGGTCGGCGACACCCGCCGGGGCGGGCGACGGCCAGAGCCCTGGCTGCAGTTTCCGCAGCCCCGCCAGCGATTGCGCCGGCCAGCCCGCGTCGCGAATGCCGTGGATAAACTTGAGGGTGCGAAACCCGTCGAACCACTGGTGGAACTGGCGCAGGAACTGCTCCGGCGATTTGCCCTGGCGGCGGCAGTGGTCGAGGGCGGCTGCCAGACCCATGGCCTGTGTTGTATTGCGGCAGGCCTGCAACAGTGGCCCGGTTATTCCTTCGGCCGCCAGTAACGCCGTCCAGTCGGCCTGTTCCGGCCGGGCGAGCTGCGCTGCCGCCGCCAGCACGGCGCGCAGGGCTTCGAAGCAGGCGGGGTGATAGAACAGCGGCAACTCGTCCGGTTTTTCCGCCCGGCCTATAGTTGCAACCGCGGGGCCTGTGCCGAAAGGCACCCGGTGCGATTCGCGGGACTCGAGGCGGATGCACTCACCGGCCAGGCGGATCACGGGTCCGGTCTTGGCGAGCTTGTTCAGCAGGTAGAAATCCTCGGCGCCGGCGCGTTTCGGGAAGCCGCGCACTTCGGCATAACCGTCGAAGGTGACCGCCAGGCAGCTGCCGAGGGTATGGAATGCGTAGGGCGAGCCGGCGTACTCGAGTCCCGTTACATAGTGGTGCAGCCTCAGCTCGTACAGGGCAGTGGCCGTGTTGCAGGCTTCATCGTTCCCGGGTGTATGCCGGAAGGGGTAGGTGGCGCCGACCGCCCCGGCGGGCAGGTCCCCCAGTTTATCGAAATAGTCCGGCGGCAGCGTCGCGTCCGCGTCGGTACTGCAGATCCAGCGACCGCTGATGGCGCCTGCGCACTTCCACTTCAACGCAATATCGCAGCCGATCTTGCGGGCCAGCCCCACTCCCTGTGCCCGTGGCAGCGGGCCCGATTTTGTTTCGCGGTCGTACAGGTAGAGATCGCTGTGCGCGTTCAGTCTTCTCACGCCGGTGCAGTCGCCGGCGGGGAGGGCGTGGACAGCGGCGCGCAGTTCGGCATTGGCGTCGGGGTCGGGATCGGAGTCCGGTCTGTTCAGCACCAGGATCACGAGTGCCCGACCGGGAGCGGCGGGCGAATCCTGCAGTTGTCGAACCAGCGCGGCGCCCTCGCGGTAGGCGGGGATCACCAGGACATTGCGCCAGGGTGTGGCAGGCTGCGGGCTGTCCGGCAGACCCGGTTCGATGTGGCGCAGCAGGTAGCGTTGGGTGGCGATTCCGGCAGTCATCGATGGCGGCGCCGACGCGCTAGTGCAGCGCGGCCTGTATGGGCAGGCCCGCGACGATACCCGCCTCGATATCCAGCAGCTCCTCCCAGCGCGCGGCTATCACCTGCGCATCCAGGTACCTGCTCGCCAGCGCGAGGAAGAGCTCGTAGTGGCGCTCCTCCGAGCGGGCGATCGACTGGTAGAATTTTTTCAGTGCGCCGGGCGGCAGGGCGTCCGCCACCAGGGCGAAGCGCTCGGCTCCGCGGGCCTCGATAATGCTGGCGGTGAGCAGCCGGTCCAGCAGGTACACCTCCCGACCCTTGCGAATGGATTCCCTCAGCGCCAGCACGTAGTGATCCTTGCGGTCCGCCACGGTCAGCAGGCCCCGGCGGTGGATCCACTTCACCACTTCCCGGTAGTGGGTCAGCTCCTCCACTGCAAGGTCCGCCATCGCCGCCACCAGTTCCACCCGGTCCGGGTAGTGCGACAGCATCGAGATCGCCATGCCCGATGCCTTTTTCTCGGCGGCCGCATGGTCCAGCAGGAAGGCGTCGAAATTCGCCATCACCGTTTCGGTCCAGGCGGCGGGGGTGGGATAGCGCAGGGGCGAGGTCGGCATAGGTGTGGGCATGGAAAAGTCTGCTTGCTGCAAGGCGCTGGTATTGAACTGCAAGTGAGCGCTGAACACAAGGCAGCCGGGCCGCGGTTGCCGCAGCGCAGGTGCCGTATGGTAGACTTGCCAGCTGCCTTACATCCAGGAATAACGAGCCCATGATCATCAAGCCACGCGTTCGCGGATTTCTCTGCACGACCACACATCCTGTTGGCTGCGAGGCCAACGTGAAACGCCAGATCGACTATGTGAAATCCCGCGGCCCGATCGCCGGCGGCCCCAAGCGGGTGCTGGTGATAGGAGCCTCCACCGGTTACGGCCTGGCCTCGCGTATCACGGCGGCCTTCGGCGCCGGCGCATCGACCCTGGGTATCTTCTTCGAGAAGCCTGGCAGCGAGACCAAGCCCGGCACCGCCGGCTGGTATAACAGCGCCGCATTTCACCGCTTCGCCGAGGCCGAGGGGCTCTATGCCAAAAGTATCAACGGCGACGCCTTCAGCGACGAGATCAAGCAAAAGGCCATTGCCACCATCAGGGCGGACCTCGGCCAGGTGGACCTGGTGGTATACAGCCTGGCGGCACCGCGCCGGCAGCACCCGGTGACCGGCGTTGTCTACAATTCAACCCTCAAGCCGATCGGCGCGCCCGCCACCCAGAAAGGCGTGAACACCGACAAGGAAGAAGTGCAGGACTTCCACCTGGAAGCTGCCAGCCAGGAGGAGATCGACAACACCGTGGCGGTGATGGGCGGAGAGGACTGGCAGATGTGGATCGAGGCGCTGGACAAGGCCGGCGTGCTGGCCGATGGCGCCAAAACCACCGCCTACACCTATATCGGCGACAAGCTGACCTGGGATATTTATTGGCACGGCACCATCGGCGCCGCCAAGAAGGACCTGGACAAGCGGGTGGTGGATATTCGCAAACGCCTCGCCGCGAAGGGCGGGG
>JAOUDU010000172.1 GCA_029859085.1 Gammaproteobacteria bacterium
TCCCGGCTTTCCGGAAGCGCAATTGCTGGACTTTCATACATGGTGGTGCTGACCGCAGTGTTGGCCATCGGCGGCCTCACTTTCCTGCTGGCCAGCCTGTTGATACTCGCCAATCGCAGACTCTATGTGGAAGAAGACCTGCGCATCGACGTGGTCGAGGAGATGCTGCCCCATGCCAATTGCGGTGCCTGTGGCTACCCGGGTTGCCGTCCTTTCGCGGAGGCCCTGGTGGGTGGCGAGGCCGCGCCGGGCAAGTGCTCGGTGAGCAATGACCAGGGGCGCGAGGCCATCGCCGATTACCTGGGCATAGCAGTGGGCGAGCAAAACCGGATCGTGGCTCGCCTGGCCTGTGCCGGCGGCAGCAATGTCGCGCGCAACCGGGCTCACTACACCGGGGAGCCCTCCTGCCTCGCTGCGGCCCAGGTGGCCGGCGGCGGCAAGGACTGCTTCTGGGGGTGCCTGGGCCACGGCGACTGCGAGCGGGCCTGTGATTTCGATGCCATCCAGATGAACAGCCACGGGCTGCCGGTGGTGGACAGCGCCAAATGCACCGGCTGCGGCGACTGCGTGGACATCTGCCCGAAGGACCTGTTTTCGCTGCACCCCCAGGACCACCGCCTGTGGGTGGCCTGCAGGAACCTGGAAAAAGGCGATGCGATACTGGCTGCCTGCGAGGTCGCCTGTACCGCCTGTGAGCGCTGTGTGATGGACGCGCCCGCCGGACTGATCAGCATGCGTGACAACCTGCCGGTGGTCGATTACAGCCGGCCCCACGCCACCCGGGTGCCGATCGAGCGCTGCCCCACCGGCGCCATCGTCTGGATCGATGACCACGACGTGGTTGCCAGGGGCGCGGCCAGCAGGAAAATCCTGCGCCACAGTGCGCTGCCGGAAGCGCCGAGCTGAGCGGCAGAGCAACACCGGCGACCAGCGCGGCAAAAAGAGACAACGAGGAAACACAGCATGAGCAAACAGGACACCGCAACCAAGTACCCCGGCCAGCGCGCGGCGATGGACGGCAATACCGCGGTCATCATGTGCGAGCGGGAGTCCAGCGACGCCGCCGGGGCCTATCCGATCACGCCCTCCACCCAGATGGGCGAGTACTGGGCCGAGGCCGCGGCCCAGGGCCACATCAATGTCTCCGGGCGACCGCTGATCTTCATCGAACCGGAGGGCGAGCACGCCGCCGCCGCGGTGACGGCGGGGCTGGCGATGACCGGGCTGCGGGCGGCCAATTTCTCCTCCGGCCAGGGCATCGCCTACATGCACGAGTCACTCTATGCGGCGGTGGGCAAGCGCCTTACCTACGTGCTCAATATCGGCGCCCGGGCGATGACCAAGGCGACCCTGAACGTGCACGCCGGACATGACGATTACCACTGCGTGGACGATACCGGCTTCTTCCAGCTGTTCGCCGCCAACGCCCAGCAGGCGGCGGACCTGAACATCATCGCCCACCGCATCGCCGAGCTGGCGCTGACCCCGGGTATCGTCGCCCAGGACGGTTTCCTCACCACCCACCTGATCGAGTCCCTGCTGGTCCCCGAGCGGGAGCTGATCGCCGAGTACCTGGGGCGCCCGGACGACATCATCGCCACCCCCACCCCGGCCCAGCGCATCATCTTCGGCGACATGCGCCGGCGCATCCCCGAGCTGTGGGACGTGGACAACCCGCTGATGTCGGGGCTGGTGCAGAACCAGGATTCCTACATGCAGAGCGTGGCGGCCCAGCGGCCGTTCTTCTTCGACCATATCGGCGAGCTGTCAGAGCAGGCGTTCTATGAATTCCACCAGCTGACCGGCCGCCAGTACGGCCCGGTGGCCACCTACAGGGTGGAGGACGCCGACTACCTGATCGTCGGCCAGGGCAGCCTCATTCCCAGCGCCGAGGCGGTGGCGGATTACCTGCGCGAGACCCGCCACCTCAAGGTGGGCGTGGTGAACCTGGTGATGTTCCGGCCCTTCCCGGGCGCCGAGCTGAGCCGGGTGCTCAAGGGCCGCAAGGGCGTGGTGGTGCTGGAGCGACTGGACCAGCCGCTGGCGGCGGACCTGCCGCTGATGCGCGAGATCCGCGCCACCCTGGGCAAGGCCATGGAGAACGGCCGGGACAAGCACGACACGCCTTACCCCGCGCTGGAAACCTACAGCAGTTTCACCGACGTACCGCCGCTGTATTCCGGCTCCTTCGGCCTCGGCAGCCGCGACCTGCAGCCCGAGGGACTGATCGGCGCGATCGAGAACATGCTGCCGGACGGCGCCCGCAAGAAGCAGTTCTACCTGTCCATCGACTTCCTGCGGGATGATCCCCTGACCCCCAAGCAGGAGATCTACCAGGACACGATCGAGAGCAGTTATCCCGGCGTGCGGGCGCTGGCGGTGCGCGGCAGCGAGAACCCCAACCTGATGCCCGAAGGCAGCGTCACCGTGCGCTTCCACTCCATCGGCGGCTGGGGCGCGATCACCACCGGCAAGAACCTGGCGATGACCCTGTTCGACCTGCTGGGTTACCACATCAAGGCCAACCCCAAGTACGGCTCCGAGAAGAAAGGCCAGCCCACCACCTACTACCTGTCGGCGGCGCCGGAACCGATCCGCATCAACTGCGAGTATTTCTACGTGGACGTGGTGCTCTCACCCGATCCCAACGTGTTCCACCACACCAACGCGGTCGCCGGCCTGAAAGAGGGCGGCGTATTCATCATCCAGAGCGAGCGCGGCTCACCGGAACAGGTGTGGGCCGATATTCCCGAGCACTACCAGCAGATCATCGTCGACAAGCAGATACGCCTGTTTTACCTGGACGCGTTCAATATCGCCCGGGAAGAGGCCTCCGACACCGAGCTGCAGCTGCGGATGCAGGGCATCGCTTTCCAGGGCGCTTTTTTCGCGGCCTCGCCGCTGGCGGAGCAGGCGGGCCTCAGCCCGGAGAAACTGCTGCAGGCGATACGCGACCAGCTGGAGCACAAGTTCGGCGCCAAGGGTGCAAGAGTGGTGGAGGACAACGTGCGGGTGGTCAAGCGCGGTTACGACCAGGTGCGCGAGATCACCGACAAGCAGGTGGGAGTGCAGGCGGCGCGACTGATCGACGCCCGCGCCGAGCCGAAACTGCCGGTGATGGTGAAGCAACTGCCCCAGAGCGGCGCGCCCAGCGCGGACATCCACCGCTTCTGGGAGCAGACCGGGAATTTCTACGCCCGCGGCATGGGCAACGACAACCTCACCGATCCCTTCATTGGCCTGGGCGTGATGCCGGCATCCTCGGCGCTGTTTCGCGACATGACCGGTATCCGTTTCGAGCACCCGGAGTGGATTGCCGAGAACTGCACCGCCTGTGGCAACTGCTACACCGTGTGCCCGGACACCGCGATCCCGGGCCTGGTGAACGAGGTGGGCCAGGTGCTGGACACGGTGGTGGAGCGCGTGCGCAAGCAGGGCCACAAGCTGCAGCACCTGCCCCGGGCCGTGCGCCAGCTGGAGCGCGTCCTGCGCGCACTGCTGGGGCAGGCGGCGGAGAGCGACCCGGTGGGAGAGCTGCTGCAGGAAGCGATTGCGACCACTGTCAACGACCCGGCACTGGCGGAGGCCGAGCGCGCCGAACTCAGGGCGGAGTTCGCCTGGTTCAACGAGGAGCTGGACGGCTTCCAGTTCGCCCTCAGCCGGCCCTACTACACATTGCCCGAGAAAAAGGCCGCGGGCAGTGGCGGCCTGCTCAGCATCACCGTCAACCCCTACACCTGCAAGGGCTGCATGGAGTGTGTCGCGGTGTGCGACGACGCGGCGCTGGTCCCTGTGCGGCAGACGGGGGAGACCGTGCAGCAACTGCGCGAGCATTGGGATTTCTGGCTGGACCTGCCGACCACGCCGCAGAAATACATCCGGGTCGACGACCTCGAGCAGGGTATCGGCGCGCTGGAGACCATCCTGCTGGACAAGGAGGCCTATTCCGGCCTCGCCAGCGGCGACGGCGCCTGCCTGGGCTGCTCGGAGAAAACCGTCATCCACCTGTTTGTCGCCACCGTGGAGGCGCTGATGCAGCCCCGGGTGAAGGCGCAGATCGCCAGGCTGGATGACCTGATCGGCCGCCTGGAGCGGCATATCCAGCTGCAGCTGATGCGGGAGGTCAATGTCGGCGACACCGCGGCGCTGGCGGAAATCCTCAGCCGCAACGGCGACCACGACCTGACCCTGGCGGATATCGCCAGGCAGATGGAGGGCAGGCAGGGCAGCCAGCCCATAGATCCCGCCTGGCTGAAGCGGGTCACCGGCCTGCTGGCGCGGCTCAAGGACCTGCGCTGGCGCTACATCGAGGGCACCAGCGGCCGCGGCCGCTCCACGATGGGCATGCTCAACGCCACCGGTTGCACCTCGGTATGGGGCAGCACCTACCCGTTCAACCCCTATCCCTTCCCCTGGTCGAACCACCTGTTCCAGGACAGCGCGTCGCTGGCGATGGGCGTGTTCGAGGGGCATATGGCGAAAATGGCGGAGGGCTTCAAGGCCGTGCGCGCGGCGGAGCTGGAATTGTCCGGCCAGTACCGGGAGGCGGAGCACGAGGCGTTCTTCACCTACTTCACCTGGGAGCAGTTCAGCGACGAGGAGTTCCTGCTGTGCCCGCCGGTGGTGGCGGTGGGGGGCGACGGCGCGATGTATGACATCGGCTTCCAGAACCTGTCGCGGGCGATGATGTCCGGCAAGCCGATCAAGATCCTGGTGGTGGATACCCAGGTGTACTCCAACACCGGCGGCCAGGCCTGCACCTCCGGCTTTATCGGCCAGGTATCGGACATGGCCCAGTTCGGCAAGGTGCAGAAGGGCAAGCAGGAAGTGCGCAAGGAGATCGGCCTGATCGCGATGGCCCACCGCACCACCTATGTACTGCAGAGCACCATCGCCCATGCCAACCACATGATAGAGGGCTTCATCCAGGGCCTGATGGTGCAGCGGCCGGCCCTGTTCAACCTGTACACGTCCTGCCAGCCCGAGCACGGTATCGGCGACGACATGGGCCATCACCAGGCGAAGCTGGCGGTGGAGTCCCGGGCCTATCCCCTGTTCCGCTACCACCCGGACAAGGGCAAAACCCCCGGGGAATGCTTCGACCTGGAGGGCAATCCCGCGCTCTACCAGGACTGGCCCAGCTACAAGCTCAGCTACCTGGATGGCAGCCGCGAGAAAACCATGGAACTGCCGATGACCTTCGCCGACTTCGCGATGACCGAGGCGCGCTTTCGCAAGCATTTCCGGATGGCGCCGCCGGACACCTGGCACGAGAACATGGTGCCGCTGGCGGACTTCATGCAGCTGGGTATGGATGAGCGCGAGGGCAAGTTCCCCTTCATCTGGACCCTGGACAAGCGCCAGCACCTGAGCCGGCTGCTGGTGGACGAGACCATGGTCAAATCCAGCGAGGAGCGGCGGGATTTCTGGGTGATGCTCAAGGCCATCGCGGACGTGAAGCCGAAGGTGCCGGACACCGCCGCGGACCTGGAGCAAAAGGCCCGCAGGGACGTGGTGACGAAGATCGCCAGCGGCCTGCTGCGCATGGTCGAGGGCGATGGCGAACTGCCCGCGGACCTGCTGCAGGGAGCGGGGGCCGAGGTGATTGCCAGCAGCGCAGGGGGCGCTAAAGCCGCGGCGGGGGCCCCGGCCGCAGGTGGCGACTACATGGCGCCCTGGCTGGACACCGAGGAGTGCACCGCCTGCGACGAGTGCACCAACCTCAACTCGGCGATGTTTGCCTATAACGACGCGAAGAAGGCCTTCATCAAGGACCCGCTCGCCGGCCCCTACCGGGACCTGGTGAAGGCGGCGGAAAAATGCACGGCGCAGGTGATCCACCCGGGGCTGCCGGCGGACCGCTCCGAGCAGGATATCGACAAGTGGATCGCGCGGGGTGCGAAGTACAACTGATGTTCAGCTCGCTTCGCCAGCATCGCAGCTTCGCCCACGGCATTCACCCGCCCCAGGCCAAGGACGATACCCGGGACCTGCCCATCAGGCAGTTCCCGTTCGCGCCGGTGATGGTCGTGCCGCTGCTGCAGCATATCGGCAAGCCGGCACTGGCGGTGGTGCGCGAGGGCCAGGAGGTGGAGCGGGGCCAGTTGATCGCCGAGCCGGACGGCTTCGTCTCGGTGGCGATGCACGCGCCGGCTTCCGGGGTGATCCAGCGCATCGCGCTGGCGCCGGGGGTCAACGGCAGGATGACGCCGGCGATCTACCTCAAGCCCTTCCCCGGCTCCAGCCAGGAAGTCATCGAGGGCACCCCGTGTGACCATGCCACCGC
>JAOUDU010000173.1 GCA_029859085.1 Gammaproteobacteria bacterium
CCCGGACATCCGCCAGGCTTCCAGCTGCCTGGCCAGTTGCGGCGTAGAAATACGATCGCCCAGCACGTCCAGCGCAATGACGACATCGCCGCCGGGGACGGCCTTGAGCAGCTGCTCGCCCTCGCGCTCGCGCAATTGTTCGGGCTTGCTGCCGGTCATGCGCCGCGCCAGCGGAATCTCCCGCCACTGCAGCTTGAGTTCACGGGGCAGGCGCCGGCAGTAATCCTCCACCGCCTGGGTCACCCAGGCGGGCATTTTCGTGCCCACGGCAATGATGCTTATCCGCATCAGGCAGGTGAATCGGGATTAACCCAGAGTCGCTCCAGATCGTAGAAGTCGCGCGTGGCGGGCAACATGACGTGGACAACGACATCGCCGAAGTCCACCAGCACCCACTCGCCCACGTCCTCACCCTCAACCCCGAGGGGGCGAAGTTCACGCCTCTTGGCCTGCATGCAGACGTTGTCCGCCAGGGATTTAACGTGCCGGCTGGAGGTACCGCTGGCGATAACCAGGTAATCCATGACGTCGGTGAGGCCGGTCACATCGAGGGTGACGATATTGACGGCCTTGAGGTCCTCCAGCGCGTCAATGACTATTTTTTTCTGTACTTCAGCATCCATTGCGCTTGCTCATTCCGGGTGATGTCGATTCATTAAGTACCTCTGCAAGGGTGGTGATCATGTCAGTGATAGAGATTGTGGGTTTCAATATAATCCAGTACCGCCTGCGGCAACAGGTAGCGCGGCGATCGCCCGGATGCCAGCAACCGGCGGATCTCGGTGGAGGAGATCGCCAGCGGGCGCAGCTCCTCGATGAGGATACCGCCATTGGGCCGCTCGCGCAGCGGCAGCGGACCCGCCACCCGGTGCCGGTGCAGCCAGTCGGCGACCGGGCCTGCAGCCGGCAGCTGCCAGCCGGGGCGGGCGATAACCACCACGTGGGCCAGGTCCAGCAGCTCCTGCCAGCGATGCCAGGTGGCAATGCCATGTACCGCGTCACAGCCCATCACCAGGCACAGGCTGTGGCCCTCGCCCAGTTCCCGCCGCAGCTCGGCCAGGCTGTCGATCGTATAGGAGATACCCTCCCGCTCCAGTTCCCGGCTGTCACAGACCAGCCGCGGCTCGCCCGCCACCGCCAGCGCCACCATCGCGGCGCGGTGGGCGGCGGCGCAGGTGGGGAGGTCCCGGTGGGGCGGCACCGCACAGGGCATCAGGCGCAAATGGTCCAGTTGCAGGCGTTCCACCAGTTCCAGGGCGGAGCGCAGGTGGCCGTAGTGCACCGGGTCAAAGGTCCCACCGAACACCCCCACCGGGGCCAGCGGCGCGCGCTCGCGGCTCAAGTGCGGACCTGCCCCTCGCCGAATACCACGTACTTCTGGGAGGTGAGGCCCTCCAGCCCCACCGGGCCCCGGGCATGCAGTTTATCGGTAGAGATACCGATCTCGGCACCCAGCCCGTATTCGAAGCCGTCCGCGAAACGGGTGGAGGCATTGACCATGACCGAGCTCGAGTCCACTTCCCGCAGGAAGCGCATCGCGCGGGCGTGATCGCGGGTGACGATGCTGTCGGTGTGCAGGGAGCTGTAGGTGTTGATATGGTCGATGGCCTCATCGATTCCGCCGACCACCCGCACCGCCAGGATCGGGGCCAGGTATTCCTCCCGCCAGTCCTGCTCGGTCGCGACCTTCGCCCCGGGCAGGATGGCCCGGGTCCGGTCGCAGCCGCGCAATTCCACACCGGCCGCGGTGTAGGCCTGCTCCAGGCGGGGCAACAGCTGGGCCGCGGCAGACGCCGCCACCAGCAGGGTTTCCATCGTGTTACAGGTACCGTAGCGGTGGGTCTTGGCGTTGACCGCGATGGCGACGGCCATGTCCGCGTCGGCGCCGTCATCTATATACACGTGGCAGACGCCGTCCAGGTGCTTGATCACCGGCACCCGGGCATCGGCGTTGATACGCTCAATCAGGCCCTTGCCACCGCGGGGTACGATCACGTCCACATACTCCGGCATGGTGATCAGGCGACCCACCGCCGCCCGGTCGGCCGTGTTGACGACCTGTATCGCCGCCTCGGGCAGGCCCGCCGCCTGCAGGCCCTCGGCCAGGCACGCGGCGATGGCCCGGTTGGATGCCAGCGCCTCGGAACCCCCCCGCAGGATGGTGGCGTTGCCGGACTTGAGGCAGAGGCTGGCCGCCTCGACCGTCACATTGGGGCGGGACTCGTAAATGATGCCGATGACTCCCAGCGGCACCCGCATGCGCCCGACCTGGATCCCGCTGGGCATCGTGTTCATGTCGGTGATGGCGCCCACCGGGTCCGGCAGGTTCGCCACCTGGCGCAGGCCCTCCAGCATCGCGTCGATCCGCGCCGGGGTGAGCTCCAGGCGGTCCATCAGGGGCGCGGCAAGGCCGCTGGCGGCCCCCCGCGCCAGGTCCTCGGCATTGGCCTCGGCCAGGCTCTGCCGGGCGCCGTCCAGCGCATCCCGGGTCGCCAGCAGCGCCCCGTTGCGGGTGGCGGTACTGGACGCGGCGACCTTGCGCGACGCGGCGCGGGCCGCCCGGCCGAGCTCCGCCATGTACTGATCGACATCCATTGGTCGCTGTCCCACCCAGTCGCAAAAACGGGCATTATACCCGAAGCCCCGCGGCCGTGTGCTAAGCTCGATCCGGAAATAATCGAGGTGGAGCGCCATGCCCAAAACCATTGAAGTCGAGTTTTTCTACGACTGCTCCAGCCCGTGGACCTACTTCGCGTTCACCCGCATGGTCCCGCTGGCGGAGCGGCTCGGGCTGCCCGTTCGCTGGCGCCCCATCCTGGTCGGCGGCGTGTTCAATGCGGTCAACCAGCAGGTGTACGCCGCCCGCCAGGATATGTTCACCAACCCTGCAAACAGCCGCAAGATGGCGTACTACCTCAAGGACCTGGGCGACTGGGCGGCGCTGTGCGGGGTCACGGCGGTGATGCCACCGGGACATCCGATCAGCAGCGTCAGGGCCATGCGCGGTGCCTTTTACGCTGAGGAGCAGGGCCTGCTCCTGCCCTACTCCGCGGCGGTATTCGCCAGTTACTGGGGTGGGGTCGCACCCGATATCACCAGCGACGCGGTACTGCTGGACATCTGCCTGGAGGTCGGGCTGGATGCGGAGGGCTTCTTCAACGCCATTGCCAGCCCGGCCTACAAGGACCTGCTGCGGCGCAACACCGACGAGCTGATCGAGCGCGGCGGTTTCGGTTCGCCCACTATTTTCATCAACGGCGACGATATGTACTTCGGCAATGACCGCCTGCCCCTGGTTGAGCACCGGCTGCGCCAGTTGCTGGCCGTGTAGGCTCGAATTTATTCGACCCCGGGAGGGGCGAAACCCGGGAGCCGGTCTCGAGTAAACACCCGATAAAGAGGGATAGGCCCCTGGGACCCGCCGCGACCTCAAAAATTTAACGTTTACGTTAACGTAAACTTGGGCTATATTGGCCAACATCGACAGCAGCCCGGGACCCGCATACGGTGACCGCCAAAACCCACACCATTTCCGATCTGGCCAGGGAGTTCGGGGTCACCACCCGGACGATCCGCTTCTACGAGGAGAAGGGCCTGATCCACCCGCTGCGGGAGGGACAGAAACGGCTGTATTCCAACGCCGACAGGGTCCGGATCAAGCTGATCCTGCGGGGCAAGCGCATCGGCATGACCCTGCGGGAATGCGTCGAGTTCATCGACATGTACGACCCGGAGCACAACAATGCCGAGCAGCTGCAGTCCCTCATCGACGACGTGAAAAGTCGGCGCGAGCGCCTTCTGCAACAGAAAAGAGATATCGATGACATGCTCTCGGGCCTGGATGAAGTCCAGGGCCTGTGCGAGGAATCCCTGGCCCGCAGCCATCGCAAAAAACTGGCGCATACCTGACAAGCCCTGATAAGTCCTTTTAAAACCGGATAACCCCAGAAAGGAAAGCACGATGAACACCGGATACCCTACCCTCAATTTCGGCCTCGGCGAAGAGCTGGACATGCTGCGCGACGCGGTCTACCAGATGTGCCAGAAAGAGATCGCGCCGCGAGCGGCCCAGATCGACCGCGACAACGAGTTCCCGGCAGACCTGTGGCGCAAGTTTGGCGATATGGGCCTGCTGGGCATCACGGTGGGCGAAGAGTACGGCGGCAGCAACCTGGGCTACCTGGCCCACACCATCGCAATGGAGGAAATAAGCCGGGCCTCCGCATCGGTGGGGCTGTCCTACGGCGCCATGTCAAACCTGTGCCTGAACCAGATCTACAAGAACGGCAACGAGGCGCAGAGGCAGAAATACCTGCCCAAACTGTGCAGCGGCGAGCACGTGGGCGCCCTCGCCATGTCCGAGGCCAACGCCGGCTCCGATGTGGTGAGCATGAAGCTCAACGCCCGCAGGGAGGGTGACCGGTATATCCTCAACGGCACCAAGATGTGGATCACCAACGGGCCCGATGCCAATGTTTACGTGATCTATGCCAAGACCGACCCGGCCGCCGGCTCGAAAGGCATTACCGCCTTCATCGTCGAGCGGGACTACCCCGGGTTCTCCCGCTCCCCGAAGCTGGACAAGTTGGGCATGCGCGGCTCCAACACCTGCGAGCTGGTGTTCGAGGATGTGGTGGTGCCGGCGGAAAATGTAATGCGCAATGAGGGCGACGGGGTCAGGATCCTGATGTCGGGACTGGATTACGAGCGCACCGTCCTCTCCGGTGGCCCGGTCGGCATCATGCAGGCCTGCGTGGACGAAGTGCTGCCCTACCTGCATACCCGCAAGCAGTTCGGCCAGAGCATCGGCGAGTTCCAGCTGATGCAGGGCAAGCTGGCCGATATGTACGCGGACCTCAACGCCTGCCGGGCCTATGTCTACGCGGTTGCCGGGGCCTGCGACCGGGGTGAGGAAACCCGCCAGGACTGCGCCGCCGTAATCCTGTACTCCGCGGAAAAAGCCACCCAGATGGCGCTGCAGGCGATCCAGGCCCTGGGCGGCTTCGGCTACACTAACGAATCCAGCGCCGGCCGCCTGCTGCGGGACGCCAAGCTGTACGAGATCGGCGCGGGCACCTCGGAGATCCGGCGCATGCTGATAGGCCGCGAACTGTTCAACGCAACCGCATAGGACCATTTATGAGCGTCATCCAGTCACGTATCAACACCCGGGATGCAGGCTTCCTCGCCAACCGTGAGGATATGCAGGCCCAGGTTGACGACCTGCGCAGGGTGGTCGACCAGGTTCGCCAGGGCGGCGGCGCGAAGGCCCAGGAACGCCACACCTCCCGCGGCAAATTGCTGCCCCGGGAGCGCCTGAACGCGGTGCTGGATCCAGGCTCGCCCTTCCTCGAACTGTCCCAGCTGGCGGCATACAAGGTCTATGAGGACGATGTCCCGGGCGCGGGCATCATCACCGGCATCGGCCGCATCGCCGGCCAGGAGTGCATGATTTTCGTCAATGACGCTACCGTGAAAGGCGGCACCTACTACCCGCTGACCGTCAAGAAGCAGGGCCGCGCCCAGACCATCGCCCAGGAAAACCGCCTGCCCTGTATCTACCTGGTGGACTCCGGCGGCGCCTTCCTGCCGCTGCAGGAAGAGGTGTTCCCGGACCGGGAGCACTTCGGCCACGCCTTTTACAACCAGGCCCGGATGTCGGCGATGGGCATTCCCCAGATCGCCGCGGTGCTGGGTTCCTGTACCGCCGGGGGCGCCTACCTGCCGGCGATGGCGGACGAGTCCATCATCGTGAAAAACCAGGGCACCATTTTCCTGGGGGGCCCGCCGCTGGTGAAGGCCGCCACCGGCGAGATCGTCAGCGCCGAGGAACTGGGGGGCGCCGATGTGCACTGCCGCACCTCCGGCGTTACCGACCACTATGCCAACAACGACCACCACGCACTGCAGCTGGTGCGCCGCGCGGTGGCGCGCCTGAACCGGGTAAAACCGGTTGCGATGGACCTGCGCGAACCGGTGGAGCCGCTGTACCCGGTAGAGGATATCTACGGTGTGATCCCGGCGGACAAGAAGCAGCCTTACGATGTGCGCGAGGTCATTGCCCGCGTCGTGGACGGCTCGGATTTCGATGAATTCAAGGCCCTCTACGGGGAGACCCTGGTGTGCGGCTTCGCCCGCATCCACGGCTACCCGGTGGGCATCGTCGCCAACAACGGCATCCTGTTCAGCGAGTCGGCGGTGAAGGGCGCCCACTTCGTCGAGCTCTGCGCCCAGCGCAAGACACCCCTGGTATTTCTGCAGAACATCACCGGCTTCATG
>JAOUDU010000174.1 GCA_029859085.1 Gammaproteobacteria bacterium
CGATGGATTGAACGAGGACTCCACATGGGGCAGCACCTCCAGCTCCTTCGGCAGGCCGTACTGGGCGAGCACGCTGCGAATATGTGGCCTCCACTGCCCGGAGCGCACCAGACCCTCCCTGAACCGGTCCGACTGCCCGAGCTGGAAGCGGACATTGTCCGCCGCCGCCGCGAAGGTCCTGGCGGAAGTGTCCTTGGGCCACGCGGCCAGCACCCGCGCCTCGGTGTCACTGAGGTTTGAACGCTTGCCCCTGGCGATAGCCGTCAGCGCCTTGACGACGCGAAACTTGGCGTTGGTGACGATGCTGCCGCGCTCGGTATTGCTCCCGTGTTCCGGCAGATCAAGCGTTTCGTAGATGACCGTCATATTGACGGCGTCGTGGATATAACCCTGGTCGGTGGTGATCTGGGTGTAGACCTTGATCCAGAACTGGACAGCCGGCTCCAGCGCCGCTGGCCTGGGGAAGTTCGATGCGCTGGCGTTCAGGCAGGAAAAAAGCAGCGCTAGCAGGAGGACTTTTCTCAAGCTGTTCACTTTCGGTTTAATTTCAGCAAGTTATAGCAGAATCCGGCGAGACTGTAATCAGGAAACTGCCCTTAAGTAGAGAAAAATGCCGCCGCCCGGGTTCTCCCAAAGGCCAGGTCCACCGCCTCCGCAACCGAGTCGACCACGCTGAACTCGCCGCCCACTTTCCCCTCGTCCCCAGCCCGGTACTTGCCGGTGCGCACCAGGCAGGCGCCAATGCCGGCGTTCAGCGCCCCCTCCACATCACCGAAAACGTCATCCCCCACCATCAGGGTGCGCCCGGGTGCGGCCCCGGTGGTGGCCAGCACCTGGTGGAAAAATTCTGCGTTCGGCTTGCCCACGATGGTCGCCTGGACACCGGCCGCGAACTCGATGGCACGCAGGAAGGCGCCCACGTCCATCAGCAGCTCATCCCCGGACTTGAAATAGCGGTTGTAACCCACCCCCAGCAGTGGGGCGCCGGCCATGCACAGCTGGAATGCCCGGTTGAGACTGCGGTAGGTAAACCCTTCCGCCGCGTCCGCGACGAACACCGCGTTGGGATCGTGGGAGTCAAAATCGGCGAACTCTCCGGCGATGTCCTTGTGCACCAGGCACCAGGGGCGGAGCTGTCGTTGGCGCAGCCACTGGCGGGCCGCATCGACGGCGGTGAACAACTGGTCCGGCGCAACTTCGAACCCAAGGCCCGACAGGTGCGCCAGCAGCCGCTGCCGGGTTTTCTGGGAGGTGTTGGTGATGAAACGGACCTCCAGCGGACTGCCCTGTACCCGCCGCACCGCCTCCAGGGCGCCAGGGATGACCGCATCCCCGTCGTACAGCACTCCACTCAAATCGAGCAACAACGCCTCGAACATACTCTTCTCCCTGCCCCACAAAGTCCGCCACTTCCTCGCTCGGGGGAAGCGCGCACCGACGGCGGCTCGAATAGCCAAAGTATAGTCGAGGGTCGCTCCAGGTTGCGGGGAGGAATACCGCACAGCTTGTCGGGATTCCGTTGACCCAAATCAACACGCCCCGGAATAACTGAAGACAGCGCAGGGCAGGGCATCAAAACCGGGATCCAACGTACTACAGTTGGACCATACAAATTAACCGGTTGGCTAATACCCAATCGATGCGACGGGAGAGCACCATGACACCCATCAACTACGATGAGTTTGGCCCTTTCAAGATCATTGAGGTGTACGAACCCTCCGTCAATCTGCGGGGCACGCTGGTGGTGGACAACGTCGCCCGGGGGCCGTCGATCGGCGGGGTCAGGCTGGCGCCGGATGTCAGCACGCAGGAGTGCCTTCGGCTGGCGCGGGCCATGACCCTCAAAAACGCCGCTGCGGACCTGCCCCACGGCGGCGGCAAGTCGGTCCTGTATGGTGACCCGGCGATGCCTCTGGAGCAGAAGCAGGAGCTCATACGCGCGTTCGCCTGCTCGCTGGCCGAGGTGGAGCAGTACATTTTCGGGCCCGACATGGGCACCAATGAGGAGTGTATGGGCTGGGTCCGTGACGAGATCGGCCGGGCTGTCGGCCTGCCCCGTGAGCTGGGCGGTATTCCCCTGGACGAGATCGGCGCAACGGGCTGGGGCCTGCTGCATGCGATCAAGGTCGCCTGTGAATACCAGGAGCGCGAGCTGGCCGGCGCCCGGGTGGCGGTGCAGGGTTTCGGCGCCGTGGGCAAGCATGTGGCCCGCTTCCTGGCAGACGAGGGTGCGGTGATCGTGGCGGCCGCGGACATTCGCGGCACCGTGGCCTGCCCCGACGGCCTGGACGTAGGCAAGCTGCTCGCGCTGAAAGAGGCAGGCGGCAATATGATCGATTACCCGCCAAGCCCAGGGGTTACCACCGGCGATGCCGAGTCCATCATCGACGTGGCCTGCGACATCTGGATTCCCGCCGCCCGACAGGACGTGATTCGCGAAGACAACGTGGATCGCCTGCGCACCGGTATGGTCGTGTCTGGCGCCAACATCCCCATCACCCCCGGCGCGGAAAAGCGGCTGCACGAGCGGGGCGTCCTGTGCATCCCGGACTTCATCGCCAATGCCGGCGGGGTGATCTGCGCGGCCATGGAATACCAGGGCGCCACCGAGGCCGCCGCCATGGCGACCATCGAGGAAAAGCTGACCTACAACGTGCGCCGGATGCTCGATATCATGCAGACGGAAAACTGCCTGCCGCGGCAGGCAGCGCAGGATATGGCGACAAGGCGGGTGCGACGCGCCATGGCATTGCGGCGCTGGAGCCTGTTCTGATGCCTGCCAAAGGGAACGAGGTCTGATATGTTCCGGATACGCATCCACGGCCGCGGCGGCCAGGGCATCAAAATGGCGAGCCGGGTGCTCGGCACTGCGCTGTTCCAGGCAGGTTACACCGTCCAGGATGCTCCCAAGTACGGGGCAGAGCGGCGCGGCGCCCCCATCTTCTCCTCGGTGCGCGCCGCCCGGGAAACCATCAATGAACGCGGCACCATCTACCGGCCGGACCTGGTAGTGGTAGCCGACGATACACTGCTGGCGGTGCCTGCGGCGGGCACCCTGCTGGGTATAGATGGCCACACCGTGGTCCTGGTGAACTCCCATGAGCCGGCAGATACCTGGTGTCACCGGCTGAATATCACTGCCCGCCTGTTGATACTGCCAGCCTGCACAGAAGTAGAGGACCGGGCGGACTTACCCCACATCGGCGCCACCTGCGCAGGCGCGGCCGCCCGCCTGCTGGGTGTAATTGCGCGCGCCGGGCTGCTGGAGGCGATTGCCGGAGAACTGGCAGATCTGGGGCCGGACATCGTGGCAGAGAACCAGGCCAGTGCGCTGGCGGCGTTCGACGCCATGGCCGATTGGCAAGGAGCAGTAACCGAAGGAATCGCCGTTGCCGCCGATAACTACGTTGTGCCCGACTGGATTGAACTGCCCTTTGACGATGCCCGCATGGCGGCGCCGGACATCCGCGCTTGCGCCAACAGCGTGGAGGTTCGCACCGGGCTGTGGCGCACCATGCGGCCCATTATCGACTACGATCTCTGCAAACGCTGCTGGTGGGTGTGCAGTACTTTCTGCCCCGACAGCGCGATCGCGGTGGCCGAAGACATCCCG
The DNA here is from genome assembly GCA_029859085.1 of Gammaproteobacteria bacterium. Classification (GTDB taxonomy): domain Bacteria; phylum Pseudomonadota; class Gammaproteobacteria; order Pseudomonadales; family Halieaceae; genus JARRPM01. The sequence continues at coordinate 3,614 of JAOUDU010000174.1, forward strand.
GTGATCGACTACGATCACTGCAAGGGCTGCATGGTCTGTGTGGGGGTATGCCCGCCCCACGCGATCGAGGGTGTCCCAGAGTACCTTGCCCAACAGCAGGATAAGCTCCAACCAGCTCCGGGAGATGCCAATGCCACCGAAACTGCTGACCGGTAACGCCGCGGCCGCCTGGGGCGCGCGCCTGGCCGCGGTGGACTACGTCCCGGCCTTTCCGATCACGCCGCAAACCGAGATCATCGAGATCCTGGGCGCCTGGTTGGACAGCGGCGAAATGCCGGGCCGGATGGTTACCCTGGAATCAGAACACTCCATGATTACCGCCGCCGGCGCCGCTGCGGCAACCGGGGTCCGGGTTTTCAGCGCCACCTCCAGCCAGGGACTGCTGTATGCCATGGAGATGCTGTACACCGTAGCGGGATGGCGTGCGCCGTTCGTACTGGTGAACGTATCCCGCGGTCTGTCCGCACCTATCACCCTGGAGGCGGATCACAATGACGTACTGGCGGCGCGGGATTCCGGCTTCCTGCAACTGCATTGCGCCGATTGCCAGGAGGTGCTGGACAGCGTGCTCCTGGCGTACCGGCTGGCGGAGGATCCATTGATTCGGCTGCCGGTGCTGGTCAACCTCGACGGCTTCTACCTGTCCTTTACCCGGGAGCCGGTGTCGCTGCCGGAAGCGGAAGCGGTGCGCGGCTTCCTGCCGCCATTTGACCCGCGGGACATCCGCTTTGCCGCCAACGCCCCGGCAAGCCAGGCAGTCGCAGTACTGGGCGGCGGGCCCTACTCATACTTTCGCTACGAGGCCCACCTCGCCGCGCTCAATGGTGTCGCCGTTTACGAGCGGGTTGCCGCCGAGTTCAACACCCTGTTCGGCCGCCAGCGCGATGCGGTGGAATGCTATAAAACCATCGATGCCGAGATCGTGTTCTATATGATCGGCTCATTTTCCACCAAGGCCAGGGAGGCCGTCGATCGCCTGCGCGATGCCGGGCAGAAGGTGGGGCTGGTAAGGCCCCGACTGCTGCGCCCCTTCCCTGCAGGCCACGTACTGACTGCGGTCGCCGGCAAGCAGGGGATCATCGTGATCGACCAGAACCTGTCCATCGGCCTGGGCGGTATCCTGTATACCGAACTGCTTGCCTCGCTGTACGACAAGCCCGGCGCCCCCCCCGTAGTCACCAGTTTTATCGGTGGCCTCGGCGGTCGCGATATCAGCCCGCAGGAGTTTTACCACATGCTGACCATTACCCGGCAGGCCATCGCCTCCGGCTCGGTGCCCCCGCCGCGGCTGCTGTACACCGCCGGAGAACTGCGGGAAATTCGCAAGCTGCAGGCCATCGCCCAGGTGGAAAGGGAGGAAACCGCTCCGGGGCAGGGGCCGATCCGCGACAGTAATACAGCCCAGGAGACTCCCCGTGAGTGAGCAGCGAATAAACCGGATGAAAGACCTGCCATCCACCCACCTGCTGGGCACAGGCACGCCAATGTGCTCTGGCTGCGGTGGTCTGGAGGCGCTGCACCAGATTTACGATGTACTCGGCGAGAAGACCGTATTCGTCAACGCGGCGGGCTGCATGACGCTGCTGTCGGTCTACCCGTTCACGCCGTTTCGGGGCTCCTGGCTGTACACCGCCATGGCCTCCGCCCCCGCCGGCGCCCAGGGCGTGCGCGACGCGCTGGACATCCTCCTCCAGCAGGGGCGCCTGCGGCCCGAGGAGGACCTCGACGTGGTGGTGCTGACCGGTGACGGCTCGGCCAATGGCATGGGCCTGTCGGCCACCTCCGCCGCCATGGACCGCAACCTCGACTTTCTGTACATCTGTTACGACAACGAGGGTTACGGCAACACCGGGCAACAATCTTCCAGCGCAACGCCCCACGCCGCTATCACCTCCACCAGCGGCGGCAGTTGCGGCTATCCGGGCTACAAAAAAGACCTGTTTTCGATATGGGCCGCCCACGGGCCGGCCTATGTCGCCACCGTGATAGGCAGCGAACCCCTGGACCTGGCCCGCAAAATAGAAAAAGCCCGCGACTTGCAGGGCTCGCGCATGATCATCGCCCTCGCGCCCTGCCCCACGGGCTGGGGCTACGACCCGAAGGATTCCGTCGAAATCGGCCGGCTGGCCGTCAAAACCGGCATCTGGCCCCTCAAGGAATACATCGACGGCCAGGTGGTCCACACCAGGATTCCCCACGAGCGGGCGCACGTGGAGGACTACCTGCGACTGCAGGGGCGTTTTGCCCACCTGTTCACGCCGCAGGCAGACCCTGCGATTGTCGCGGACATCCAGGCGCGGGTGGACAGCTACTGGGACAAGGTCGTCTAAGCCAGGGCAAACCAGTATACTTGCGCGGCCCGCTACCCGAAGCCCGAGCCCGCGACCTTGAATACAGACTTTTTCGGCAAAACCCTCTCCGGTCCCTTCACCATACCGTCGGGCATCGTCACCACCGCCACCCCGATTATCCAGTACATTTTCGACCACATGCCCGAGGTGGGCGTGGTCACCACCAAGAGCATCGGCCTCAAGCCACGCCTGGGCAACCGTGAGCCGGTGCTGAGCCAGTACGCGCCGGGCTGCTTCGTCAACGCGGTGGGCCTGACCAACCCCGGGGCGGAGAAGTCGGCCGAGCTGATGGCGCAGTTGAAGGTGCCGGCG
>JAOUDU010000175.1 GCA_029859085.1 Gammaproteobacteria bacterium
CCGAGTATGCTGCGCCAGCCAAAACAGTTAAAGTCCCAATTCACCCGAACCAGGACACCCGCACCCGTGAATCGCCTGCAACAGTTACTCCTGACACTGCTCACCCTGTGCCTGTTCACCGCCAGCTCCGGCTGGGCGAGGGATACCACGGCGAACGAGCCGCTGATCATCGACTTCAAGGAGCGCTTCCTGCCCACCGTGGCCCGCCACGGCATGGTGGTGGGCCCGGAACAGTTGGCCACCGAGATCGGCAGCCACATCCTGCAGCAGGGTGGCAACGTGGTGGACGCGGCGGTGGCCACCGGTTTCGCGCTGGCGGTCACCTACCCCCGGGCCGGGAACCTGGGCGGGGGCGGTTTCATGCTGATCCATATTGTCGAGGGCAATCGCCAGGTCTTCATCGACTACCGCGAGACCGCCCCCGCTGCGGCCAGCCGCGACATGTTCCTGCTGCCCGATGGCAAGGAAGACCTGCAGCGCGAGTATTTCAGCCTGCAGGCCTCGGGCGTGCCCGGCACCGTGGCGGGCCTGCTGCACGCGCTGGAGACCTACGGCAGCATGAGCCGGCAGCAGGTGCTGGCACCCGCCATCGCGCTGGCGGAAAACGGCATCCCGGTGTCATTCGCGCTCACCTACGAGCTGGCGACCGGAGGGCAGCGCCTGCGCCGGGACCCCGAGGCGTTGCGCCTGTTCTACAAGCCCGACGGCAGCGCCTACCAGATGGGCGAAACCTGGCGCCAGCCGGACCTGGCCTGGACCCTGCGCCAGATAGCCGACAAGGGTGCGGAAGCGTTCTACCGCGGCGAGATCGCCCGGCGGATCGTGGCGACAATGGAGGCCGGCAACGGCCTGATCACGCTGCAGGACCTGGCCGGCTACCGCGCGATTGAACGGCCCCCGGTGCGCGGCCGCTTCCGGGAGTTCGAAATCGTCTCCGCGCCCCCACCCTCCTCCGGCGGCGTGCACATCATCCAGATCCTCAACATGCTGGAGCACGACGACCTGGCGGGCCTGGGCCCCAACAGCGCCGCCTACCTGCACCTGCTGGCGGAAAGCATGAAGCTGGCCTACGCGGACCGCAGCGAGTACCTGGCAGACCCGGATTTCGTCCCGGTGCCGGTGGCGCAGCTCACCGACAAGGCTTACGCGGCGCGCCAGCGCAAGCTGATCGACCCGGTTCGCGCCACCCCCTCGGCGCTGATCGCCCCGGGCCGGGAGCTGCATCCCGGCAGCACGGAGACCACCCACTACTCGGTGGCCGACGCAAAGGGCAATATGGTGAGCAATACCTACACCCTCAACGCAAGCTTCGGTTCCGCCATCGCGGTGCCGGGCACGGGGATGCTGCTCAATAACGAGATGGGGGATTTCGCCGCGCTGCCCGGCAAGCCCAATATGTTCGGCCTGGTGCAGGGCGAAGCCAACCGGATCGAGGGCGGCAAACGACCGCTGTCTTCCATGAGTCCCACCATCGTGTTCCGGGACGGCAAGCCCTGGCTGGCGACCGGCAGTCCCGGCGGCAGCCGCATTATCACCACGGTGCTGCAGACCCTGCTGAACGCGATGGTGTTCGATATGAACGTCGCCGCCGCCGGCATCAACTCCCGCATTCACCACCAGTGGATGCCGGACGAGATACTGGCGGAGGACGGGATCAGCCCCGACACGGTCAAACTGCTGGAGCAGATGGGACACAAGGTGGTGCTGGGAGGCCAGACCATCGGCCGCACCCAGTCGGTCATGCTGGAGAACGGCTGGCTGCTGGGCGCCACCGACACCCGCCGGCCCCAGGGCTGGGTGGCGGGGTATTGACTACCCCGTCTTTGGCAGGCGCAGCTTGGCGGTCTGGCGGCTGATGGCCACCAGCGCGCCGGCGCTGTCCCAGTATTCACCATCCTCCTCAATCACCCCGCGGGTCAGGTGGCGCGAGTAAAACCTGCCCTGCAGGGGGCCGGGAGAGGGCTTCGCCCGCACCTGCACCGTGAGCTCCACGGTCGGCACCCAGCCCACCAGGCCGAACAGGGTGAAGGCCGGCGGCGCGAAGGCGTCGGCAAACATCAGCAGCGATATCGCGTCCGGCTCGGCGCCGTCCCGGTGCCTGACCCAGCCGCGGAACTCGCCGCTGCCGTCGGGCTCGCGCCGGCTGAATACCTCGATCCCGCTGACCAGGCGGAGTTCCACGGCCTCACGGCCAAACTCCAGCTTCTCCTGCGCGCCGGGGATGCACTCCTCCCAGGCCGGGTACTCGGGCCGCGGCTTGGCCGACCAGCTCTCCCCCTCCAGCGCGTCCAGGTCGGTGTAAGCCGCGGTGACCTGCACCTTTACTTCCCCCTGCTGGGACATCTGCACCGTGGCGAAAGAGGTATTGCGCCCCTCGCGCAATATCTCGACGCGGCAGTCGATGGGGCCCAGCACCGCGGGCGCCAGGTAAAAGGCGTTGACGGACAGGGGGTCGGGATGGCCGAGGGCCTCGCCCAGGACCCGGCCCGCCACCGCCAGCACATAGCCACCGTTGGGCACTTCGCCGATACGCCAGCCCTCCCGCAGGTTCCCGCGCCAGAGGTTGTGCGCCACCTGCTCCACCGCCGTATCCCGCGCAAATCGACTCATCCGGCCGTCCCTCCGTTTGCCCAGGCAAGCTGGCCGCGGGGCGGGGGCCCCACGAAAAGCGCGTATTCTGTCTGCCGTCGGCAGTAATGTATATACTTGACCCCCGTGTCGAGCTTTGGATATCACCCTCCCCAGCATGCACCGCAGCACTCAACACCGAATGAACCGGGCCGCCGTCGCGGTGTCGCGATGCCTGTTGCTGGCTGTGACCCTGGCCGACTGCCACGCCGTGGCGGCGCAGCCCGGCCTGGAAACGAAGGAGTTCGACCTCACTGGCGGGGTGGAGCAACTGGACAACCGGGATGCGGAAAAGTCATTGCTGGAGGCGATCGGGCAGATCGAATCCCGCGATGGCGCCTACGCCGCCGACCTGCCGGAGCAAATGCTCAGCCTCGGGCTGGCCCTGCAGCAGCAGGATCGCCATGGCGAGGCGGTGGATGTGTTCAAGCGCGGTGTTCACCTGGCCCGGATCAATCAAGGCCTGTACTGCACGGAACAGATACCGCTGCTGCAGGGCGAAATCACCAGTTCCATCGCGCTCGGCCAGTACGCCAGGGTGGACGAACTGCAGCAATACCTCTACCGGGTGGAGATGCGGGGCATGGGCAGCGGCGAGGACCGTGCCGCGGCCCTGGTAAAGCAGGCAACCTGGCAATTCAACGCCTACCAGCTGGGCCTCGGGGAACAGGGGGCCGAGCGCCTGGCCACGATGTGGGACCTGTACCGCCTGGCCTGGAGTGATATCGGCGAAACCGAGCCGGATACATCACCCAAGCTGCTGCCTCCCCTGTACGGCCTGCTGCGCACCCAGTACCTGATCAGCGAGTACCGGGCGGACACCGACCAGTCCGCCAGCAGCTTCAGCCCGGGTTACGCGAATACCCAGGCCAATCGCTTTTACGCCTACCGGGCGGAAAATTACGAGCTGGGCAAAAGCGTCATCCTGGCCATCTACAAGATCCAGCGCAGCGAGCGGGGCCAGGACAGCAACGAGGCCGTCGAGGCGCTGGTCGGGCTGGGGGACTGGGCCCTGTGGAATGACCGTGTCGACGACGCCGCCGAAATCTACCGGCTGGCGCTGGCGGAACTTGGCGAACGCGACGGTGCCAAAGAGGAACAGCAGCGCCTTTTCGGCGAGCCGGTGCCGCTGCCCGATATAAACGGCCTGCGGGACCTGCCGCCGGCGGTGGGCGCGGACCAGGGCAATATACTGGTAGAATTCCGGGTGGACAATCGCGGCCGGGTAGTAGACCTGGAGCGGCAGGAAACCGGCGAGGAGCTGGACACCGCGGCCGACCGCCTGCTGCGTATATTGCGCAACACGAAATTCAGGCCCCGCCTCGAGGCGGGACAGCTGGTGGGAACAGACAAACTGGTCAGGGCATATGACGTCAAACCGTAATCCCGGGTATCTTCTCGTGCAACTGGCAGGGGTTGCCGGCGCCTGCCTGGTGCTGGGCGGCTGCCCCAGCGCCAGCACCCCCACCACGCCCCAGACGCCCACCACGCCCCCCAGCTCCTCGACGCCGCCACCGCCGAGCAGCAGTTCATCCAGCAGTTCATCCAGCAGCAGCCAATCCAGCAGCTCGCCCAGCAGTTCCCCCAGCAGCCCTTCCCAGAGCCAGCCCCAGGACGGTTCCGCGTCCGGCAGCCAGGGACAGGCGGGCAGTGCCGCCAGCACCCCCCCCGCCACGGCCGGCGGGGCGCAGGGCAGTGCCGGCGCGGAGTCGGCTGCTTCCGGGGGGCAGAGCGGCAACCAGGGACAGGGCGGCAGCCAGGGCAATGCCGATATCGGCGCGTTTCCCCAGGGCGAGGCGCCGGGCGCCAGTGGCGACCAGGCCGCGGGAGATACGGCCCAGGCGGGAACGGAGGCCGGCGGCGCCGGCGACCAGGGAAGTGCCGGCAGTGATGCCCTGCCCGACCTGCGGGACGACCCCGATTTCGAGCAGGTGATGGCCGGGATGGAAGGCGCCATGGGAGAGCAGAACCCGCCTCCGGGCGGTGCGGGCGACCCCGCCGGCAGCGGCCAGCAGGGCGCCGGACAGCAGGGCGCGGGACAGCAGGCGGGTGACGCCGGCGGCCAGCCGGGTGGATCCGGCAACCCCGGCGGCGCATCCGGCAGCCCCGGCGGCGCATCCGGCCAGGCCGGGAGCATCCCGGGCGGCGTTGCCGGAGGTGCCGCGGGCAGCTACCCCGGCGGCAGCCCGGGTGGCAGTCCCGGCAGCGGCACCAGCCCGGGCGGCCCGCTGACCCCCGCCGAGCAGGTGGCGATTCTCGACGCCCGGCTGGAAAAAGGCACCGGTGAATTCGACTCGATGATCCTGGCCGAACAGACAGCGCAGCGCAGTGCCGCCCGGCAGCACCCCCAGACCGGCCAGTCCGGCTCAGGGTCTGGCAGCAATGCGGGCTCCTCCGGCGGCGGTTCCGGCCCGGAGGGCGGCACCGCCGATGCCGGGGAATACGGCGGCGGTGGCTACAGTACAGGCAGCGGCATGGGCGGGACCCGTGGCGGCGGGGGCGACATCCCCGACACCGCCAAGTATCCGCCGCCCAAGGATATTCCCAACGGCAATGACGACGACGTGGTGGCCCGCCAGCTGCGGGAAGCCGCAATGCGCGAACCCGACCCGGCGGTGCGGGAAAAGCTGTGGGATGAATACCGCAAGTACAAGGGTATCAGCAAATGAGTATTTTCCGCCTGCTGGCAATACTGGCGCTGGGCCTGGTGCTGGGCGCCTGCGTCAGCCAGACCGTCACCACCAACTCGGTGCCGAAGATCGATACCGCCTCTACCAACGTACCCGAGGGCCAGCTGCTGGACGTGGGTATCTCGATTTTCAACCCGGGCATCGATGATTACGAGGAGGGCGAGCAGACCTACCCCGAGGTGCGCAAGGCCGAGGCCCGCTTCATGCCCTTCCTGCTGGCGGAGGCGATGCAGGAGAGCAGCGCCTGGGGAGCGGTGCGCGTCGTGCCCAACCCCGAGCAGATCAACGACCTGGTGGTGACCGGAAAGATCCTGCATTCCGATGGCGAAAAGCTGGAGCTGCACATCAAGGCGGTGGATTCCCGCGGCCAGGTCTGGCTGGACAAGGACTATACCGGGGAGGCCAGCCGCTATGCCTACGAGGTGACCAAGCGCAACCAGTACGACCCGTTCCAGGCGGTGTACAACACCATCGCCAATGACCTGCTGCAGCAGCAGGAGAAAGTGAAAGCCCAGGACCGGGAGAAGATCCGGCTGGTCACCGAGCTGCGCTTTGCCCGCAGCTTCTCGCCGGAAGCGTTCGACGGCTACCTCGAGGAAGACAAGAAGGGCCGCTTCACGATCCTGCGCCTGCCCGCCAAGGGCGACCCGATGCTGCAACGGGTGGCCAGCATCCGCGAGCGCGACCAGATGTTTATCGATACCCTGCAGGAATACTACAAAACCTTCGGTAACCAGATGCACGAGCCCTACCAGGAGTGGCGCAAGCAGAGCTACGAGGAGGCCGTGGCGCTGCAGGAGCTGCAGTCCGAGAGCACCCGCCAGCTTATCGCAGGCGGTCTCGCCCTGATTGCCGGCATCGCGATGGCGACCACCGGGGACAGCTCGACTTCCCAGGTGGCCGGCCAGGTGGCTGTCATCGGCGGCGGCTACATGCTCAAGAGCGGCCTGGAC
>JAOUDU010000176.1 GCA_029859085.1 Gammaproteobacteria bacterium
TTCAATGTGCCCGTCGCGTTCGATTGCGAGTTCAGTCAATTGCTTCTTCCGGCGCAGGTACTCGACACGCCCGTTAAAACAGCGAACCGATCAGAGCATGTGGTGTTTCATCAACAATGCGAGGAGCTGCTGCGCGGCCTTAACAGTGTCGAGAAAACCACCTCCGCCGTAAGGCAGGTGCTGATCCAGTCTGCGGGAGACTTCTTTGATATTGCAGAAGTCGCTGAGAGCCTGAATATGAGTGAGCGCACCCTGAGACGTCACCTGGAAGCCGAATCCACCAGTTTCAGGTCCATTTGCGATGAGATCAGGAATTTGCTCTCCAAGGAGTATCTTGTAGCCACGGAGTTGACCGTTGCCGATATTGCGCACCTTCTGAACTATGCCGAGACCGTGAACTTTCGCCGGGCATTCGTACGTTGGAATGGCGTGACTCCAAGCGAGTATCGTCAACGGCATATGGCCGAAATTGATTCTCCGGGCGTCACGGCTCCCTTGTAGAGTTATCTTCCCAAGATTTTCAGGCCACTCAGTCCATGTCCGAAAGCTACATCAAAGCCAATGGTATCCGGCTCGCCTACGAGGAGTTCGGCAGCTCGTCGGACCCGGCCATCTTGCTGATCATGGGCCTGGGCACCCAGATGATCAGTTGGCCTCTGTCTCTTTGTAACGGGCTGGCAGCTGCCGGTTTCCGTGTCATCCGTTTCGACAACCGGGACATCGGCCTGTCGGAAAAAATGGAAAACGCCCATATTCCGGCGGCCCCCAGAATGCTGCTGCGAACCACCCTGGGGGTTCCGCTCAAGGTGTCCTATACCCTGGAAGATATGGCGGAAGACGCCATCGGCTTAATGGATGCCCTGGGCCTGGATCAGGCCCACCTGGTCGGCGCGTCCATGGGCGGCATGATCGGCCAGATTGTCACCGCCAGGCACCCCAACAGGGTGCTTTCCTTCACCTCCATCATGTCATCCAGTGGCGACCCCAAACTGCCCGGGGCGGCCAGGAAGGTGGTTCGCACCATGGTGAAACGCTCACTGGGCATCGAGAAACCAAACCTCAAAAACACCATGGCCTTCCAGCGCATGATCGGCAGCCCGGGTTTCCCCGAGAGCGACGAGGAGCTGAAAAGCAAAGTGCTTGACAGCGTGGGGCGAAGCCTCCATCCCGAGGGATATTCACGGCACCTTGCCGCTATCATGGCGAGCGGCAGCCGGGTCAAACTGCTCAAGACCATCACCGTTCCCACCCTGGTCATACATGGTCGGGACGACCTCCTGGTGCCCCTGGCATGCGGCATCGATACCGCGCGACATATTCCTGATGCCCGATTGGAGATTATCGACGGCATGGGCCACAACCTGCCGGAAGCACTGATGCCGCGCCTGCTGGAACTGATTGCGGTGCATATCGGCCAGGATGGAGCGCCCTCTGCAGCGACTGGATAGCATGAAACAGCTGACTTTGCTGGACAAGATGTTCCTCTTGTCCGAAACCCGCGAGGTGCCCATGCATGTCGGGGGCGTCGCCCTGTTCACCCTGCCGGAAGGCGCAGATGCCACCGGGTTCCTGCACAGTCTGGCAAAGACACTGGGTGACACACAGGAATACCTTCCCCCTTTCGGCGACCGACTGAAGACCGGTTACCTGGGGCTCGCCGGCCCCACCTTCTGGGAGCCCGATCCCACTCTGGATGTTGACTACCATATCCGCCACTCGGCCCTGCCCCAGCCGGGGCGCTACCGGGAACTGTTCAACCTCGTCTCGCGCCTGCACGCCACCCTGCTGGACCGGCACAGGCCCCTGTGGGAGACCCACCTTATCGAGGGCTTACAGAACCGCCAGTTCGCCGTCTATACCAAGACGCATCACGCGGCTGTCGACGGTGCGCGTTCAGTGCACATATCACGCAGCATGCTCAGTGCAGACCCCGGGGCGCGACTTGAGGATTCCCCTCTATCCCTGGCGTCCTGGCAACGCTATCGCGCAACGCTGAAACAAGAGCGCAAGGAGGGATTCAGTGATGCCCAGGTACGCAATCTTGTGGACGCGCTGAAGGCGCGCTTTGACTCGGGCGCACACTTGTACGGTGCGGCAAGGCGTATCACCCGGGCCTGGACAGGGCATGACAACCTGCTGCTGCCCTTCCTCAATGTGCCGAGGAGTTCGATCAATACCCCTGTGGATGGCGCACGGCGATTCGTCGCCCAGTCCTGGCCTTTCGCCCGCATCAGGGCGGTGGCCAAGGCCTATGACGGCACTTTCAACGACGCGGTGCTGGCCATGTGCGGTGGTGCCCTCAGGACCTACCTGCTGAACCATGCAGAATTGCCGGAGCAGTCCCTCAAGGCCATGGTCCCGGTGTCTGTGCGAGCAGAGGGAGACGTCGACTCCTCCAACGCGGTGGCCACCATCAATGCCGATCTCGGTACCAATATCGTGGATCCGGCCCGGCGATTCGCCGCCATCAAGGCTTCCACCGAGGCCGGTAAGGCGCTGTACATGGACATGCCGGCGGCGGAAGCGCAGCTGTTCAGCATCCTGCTGGCGTCACCTGGCCTGCTGTTGATGCCCCTGGGGCTTGCAAACCTTCTGCCGCCATTCAATACGGTGATTTCCAATGTCCCCGGCATACGGGAACCCATGTACCTGAACGGCGCCCGGATGGACGGTTCCTATCCGGCTTCGATCGTGCTGGATGGCGTGGCCATGAACATCACCCTGTCCACCTACGACCAGAACGTGGACTTCGGCATCATCGCCTGCCGTCGCTCCATGCCGCAGGTGCAGCGCATCATCGATTACATGGAAGACACACTGGTTGAACTGGAGGAGGCGGCCGGGCTAGCCACTTCACCAAAAAAGACAAAGGCCTCGCCCGAGCGCAAGTCCCGTGCGCGCAAGACAAAGCCCAAAGCGGCAACCGTGCCCCGGGCCAAAACAACGGCAAAACCCAAATCCAAACCCAGAGCCAAACGCAACGCGAAACCCAGTTAGCTTTTGGCCGGAAATGATTCTCCAACGTTCACTACTCAAGCGTAAAGTGACGCGATCGAAAAATGCGGGTAACAGTACGCCCTGAGAGCCTATCGATGAAAAAATTGTTCTATGGACTGGTCGGCCTGGTGGTACTGGCGGGTACGTTTGTACTGGCCCTGCCAACCATCATACACAAGGCGGGCCTGCACCCCGAGTATCACGGCCCAACCTTCGAATTGCCTGGCAAGCGCGCCCTGATCATCACCACCAGTCACGGCGTACTTGCCGCCCCCGGCGAAACTGATGGCCCCGCCACAGGCGTCGCGGCATCGGAGATGACCCACCCTTATTACACGTTCCTGGAGGGTGGTATGTCGGTGGATGTGGCCAGCATTAAGGGTGGAAAAATTCCAATTGCACCGGACTCCCTCGGTCGAATTGTAAGAACACCACATGACGAGCGTTTTCTCAATGACTCGGTCTTCAAAGCCAAGGCTGAGAAATCGATAAAAATTGACGATATTGATTTCAGCGAATACGACATTATCTTCCTGGCCGGTGGTTGGGGGGCGGCTTACGACCTTGGCTATTCTGACCTGTTGGCAAAGAAGATCAGCAATGCCTATTACGCTGATAGAAAACCGGTGATCGGTGGCGTTTGCCATGGCGTTCTGGGGTTGATCAACGCCAAAGATCGCGACGGAAACTTATTGATTGCAGGACGTCGCATGACCGGGGTCAGCGACAAGCAGGTCAAAGAACTCAATATTGAAGTCACCCCGCAACACCCGGAAACCGAATTGCGCAAGGCCGGCGCCCTTTACGAGAGCCAGACGGCATTTCGCGATCTTTTCGCCACCCATGTGGTGGTGGATGATGAGAAGCGTTTTGTCACCGGGCAGAACCAGAATTCAGGTCTGGAAACGGCGCACAAAATGATGCAGGTCGCTGCCGAGAGGGAGTAACAAGCTTGAATAAGGTGCTCAGATTACTGGTGCTGTTACCTGCGATTCTCTTTCTGGTCATGGGGGTTCGCTGGCTGGTAGCGCCAGCAGGCATCGCGCCTGACTTTGGCCTGACCCTGGCCGAGGGTGTCGGGCGCAGTTCCCAGATCGGCGACATGTCTGGCTACTTCCTGACGCTGGGCAGTTGCATGCTCATTGCACTGATCAGTGAGCATCGCAGTTGGTTCTACCCACCCATGATGTTACTGGCACTTACGGCCCTGGGGCGAATTGTCGCCTGGCTGCTGCATGATGCCACCCTGGCAGTCAGCCTGATCACGGCAGAGGTAGTGGTGGCGCTTGTTCTTTTGCTCGCATCCCGCCGCTTGCCGCAGCGCCTTCCTTAAGAGCACTGAGCGAGTGAGGTGGCTCTTTTTACTTCGGTGTTATTGTGCTTCCCCCCTGTGGTTGAGTTTCGTATGTACCACGGCGTTTGGAGTCGAGTCATTGGCCGATGTCGCCGAGCACACGACACAGCAGCCATCAGCAAGTACAGGGCGTCCCAATATTGTGTTCATCCTCGCCGATGATCTGGGCTATACCGATATTGCGCCTTACGGCAGCGAGGTGAGCACACCGAGTTTGAGCTCGCTGGCCGAGCAGGGCCTGAGCTTTACCAATTACCACACCGCAGCGAACTGTGCGCCCGCCAGGGCCATGTTGCTCACCGGGGTGGACAGCCATCTGGCTGGGGTACCCAATATTCCCGAAATGCTGGCGCCGCAGCAGCGCGTGCACGCCAACTACCAGGGCGTGCTGGGAGACGACGTGGTAACCGTGGCGACCCTCTTGGAAGACGCCGGTTACCACACCTACATGGCCGGCAAGTGGCACCTGGGCATGGAACCCCGCAAGCAGCCGAACCAGCGCGGATTTCAGCGTAGCGTGGCAATGATGGATTCAGGGGCGGATCACTGGGAGCAGCGCCCCTACCTCTCACTCTACGATCAGGCTAACTGGTTTGCCGACGGGGAGCGTTTTACCCTACCGAAGGATTTTTACTCCTCGCGTTTTCTGGTCGATAAGATGATGGAGTTTATCGACAGTAACCTGCGGGACGGAAAACCTTTCTTTGCCTACCTGCCATTTATGGCCGTGCACTCGCCCGTACAGGCCCCCCAGAAGTTCATCGATCACTACATGGACGTTTACGATTCCGGTTGGGACGTGCTGCGCCAGCGGCGCATGGAGCGAGCGGCTGCCCTGGGCATCGTGCCGCCCGACACCCCCATGGTACGTATGGCAACCACTGGGGACTGGGATGCCCTCAGTGTAGAGGACAGGCGCTACCAGGCGAAGCGCATGGCGGTCTACGCCGGCATGATTGAGGCCATGGACTTCCATATCGGACGCCTGATCGACTTCCTCAAGCAGCGCGGGCAATACGACAATACGATTTTTATCTTTACCTCCGACAATGGCAGCGAAGCCAGCGGCCCCGCCGACCCCAGAACACTCCCCGGGCGACTGGTCCCGGAAAATCTCGGTTACAACGTGGATTATGACACCCTTGGCCTGAGAGGCAGCTACGGCACCATTGGACCCAGCTTTGCCAGCGCTTCTGCGAGCCCCCTGGCGTACTACAAGTTCTATGCGGGAGAGGGGGGAGTGCGTGTGCCGCTGATAATCGCCGGCAAGCCACTCGCCGGCCAGCAACGGCTGACACGGGCCTTCGCCTGGGCCACGGATATAAGCCCTACCATTTTATCGATGACCGGGGTTGCCCAGCCCGGGCAGCGCTACGCGGGTCGGCCAGTGCAGCCCATCACCGGCCGCGATCTCACTCCTCTCATTAAGGGAGAGGCGAAGCGGGTCTATGGCCCCGATGATTCGGTGGGCTATGAGCTGACCGATCATGGCGTGCTGTTCCAGGGCGACTACAAGCTGGTCGTCAACCAGCCACCGGTGGGCGATGGCCAATGGCGCCTGTTCAATATTGTGAATGACCCTGGTGAGACAGTCGATCTGTCCGCATCAAAAGCGCTGCGATTCCAGCGAATGTTGTCCCGGTACGAGCAATACCGTCGCGATAACAAGGTGGTGCCGGTGCCGCAGGGTTATGCCCAGATAAAACAATTGTTTTCCAACACCCTGCTGCAGAGTCGAGACGGCATCCTTGTCTTTTTGCTAACACTGTTGCTGTTGCTCCCATTTTATGTTGCCTATCGAATGAAGAGGATATCCAGGCCATGAAACGTAAA
>JAOUDU010000177.1 GCA_029859085.1 Gammaproteobacteria bacterium
TTCGATGGTCTGAGTTATGAGGATATTGCCGAAATAATGGATTGCCCGGTCGGCACGGTCCGCTCGCGGATATTTCGTGCCCGGGAGGCGATAGACGGGCGGGTGAGGGAACAGATGGATGGGAATCTTTAATGTTGTCACCAGGAGACCGTGCGCAGGTCGATCGGTCCGGGTGGCAACTGTTTGAGGCACCACGCGGTGCGAGGAAAACCTGTTATGAGTGAGATGATGCGAGAGTCCCTGTCCGCGTTGATGGATGACGAAGCCAATGAGCTGGAACTGGAGAGGGTGCTGGCAAAGGTTGCCGGGGATCCCGAGCTGCGCCAGGCCTGGGTTCGCTATAACCTGGTACGTGCGGTGGCCGGCGGGCAACATCCCGCGCACCCGGAACTGGATGTCTCGGCTCGGGTCCGGGCAGCGGTGACCGGGCGGGTGCAGGGCGCCGCCGGGCTCAGGCAGCGGTTTGCGCGCCCCCTTGCCAGCGTGGCGGTGGCGGCCTCGGTGGCCGCGACGGTGGTGTTCGGCGGCCAGTACCTGGCCCGGATGGAGGCCGGTAACTACGGCGACCAGGCAGTCGCCAGCAGCGTATCCCCGGTGGGCCTGGTAAACAGCCTCGGCGCAACTTCGGTGCAGGCCAGTTACGGTACCCAGAGCGTTCCGGTGCTGCAGCCCGCCACCCGGACCGCCTACCAGGAACTCGCCAGGCAGCGCCTGAAGAAATATATGCAGGAGCACGCCGAACACGCCGCGCTGAATTCGCCCAACGGGCTGGTGCCCTTCGCCCGCGTACCTCGCATCCAGGAGTAGCCAGCGCTTGACGGTTCACGGCTTTATCACCCGGCCCTTTGCGTTGATTCTCACACTGGCAGTCTCGGGGCTGCCGGCGGCGCCCCGTGTTTATGCGGAGGCCTGCCCCGGGGCCGACATCGAGGCCCTGGCCTGGCTCGACAAAATGTCCAGGAGCCTGCAGGAGGTAAACTACCATGGTGTGGTGACCTTCCAGCGCGGCCAGGAACTGCAGGCCATGCAGGTCTCCCATTCAGTCGTGAATGGGCTGGTGACAGAGCGGCTGACCGAACTGACCGGGCAGGGCGCCGAAGTAGTGCGTGTTAATCATCCCCTTGAATGTATTCACCCCGGCAACCGTTTGCTGCAGCTGGGGGCCGAGTTGCAGGACGGCAATTGCGGTGTGGCCCGCTACTACCGCTTCAGCATGGCCGGGGGGGAACTGGTCGCCGGGCGCCAGTCAGTGCAGATTCGCGTCGAGCCGCGGGATATGTACCGCTACGGCTATGTCATGGAGCTGGATAATGAAACCGGCCTGTTGCTCAAGAGCGAGACCATCGGCCAGGGCGACAGTATTCTCGAAAGGTTCCAGTTTGCGAGCCTGTCCTATAACCACGATACCGCGCCGGACGGCGGCACCCGCCTGGTACACCAGGCCCATCACCCGGAGCCCGAGCCCCGTACCCTTTCCACCGGGGGGGGGCGCGCGGACTGGTCGGTTAACTGGCTGCCCCAGGGGTTTACCCCAACCGACAGGCCCGGCCCCGGTAGCGAGCGCCGGACATACACGGACGGGCTTGCGGTATTCTCGGTTTTCCTGGAGTTGTTGAGCGAGGATATTCGCCCCGGCGAAGGTGTGGTGCGCACCGGTAGCACCACTTCCTATACCCGCGGTATGCACATCGCCGGTATACCGGTGCTGGTTACCGTGATCGGGGAGGTGCCGCTCAATACTGCGCGGATGGTGGCCGACTCCGTAGAGGAAGGGCATTGATATGCTGATCGAGACGGGCCGGGTAGTGGCAGTGGATCGGGAGGCGCTGTGGGTGGAGACGATTCGCCAGAGTACCTGCGGCAGCTGTGCAGCCAGGCAGGGCTGCGGCCACGGGCTGCTCAATCGAATATCCGATGGCCGCACGGGCTATGTGCGGGTGCTGCCGGGCACAGACTCCGGCGGCGCAGCCAGGTGTGCGGTCAATGACCAGGTCCGGATCGGAATTCCGGAACAGGTGATTCTGCGCGGTTCCGTGGTCGTCTACCTGTTGCCGCTGTTGTGCATGCTGGCCGGTGCCTCCGTCGCGGGCGCGCTCTGGCCCGGGCTGCCGGAAGCGGCAACTGTCGCCGGGTCTGTTGCCGGCCTGGGGGTCGGCTTCGCCCTGGTGCGCTGGCACGCCCGGCGTCATCGCGATGACCGGGCCCTGCAACCCGTGCTGCTGGAAGTGCTGCCGCGGGGCAGCCTGCCCGCGCACCTCGCCTGACCCCGATTGCCGGGTTGTTATCCTGTCCCCCGGCCCTGAGGTTTGTGTTTAATCCCTTGTTTACTGGATCCTTGTCATGAATGTAATGAGTCGTGCCCTGAGTTTTGTTGTGGTGAGCTGTGCGCTGTTGCTTCCAGCGCTGGTATCGGCGTCTGCGCTGCCCGAGTTCCGGGATATCGTGCAGAAAAACTCCCCCGCCGTGGTGAAGATCGTGGTACAGCACAGCGCCGCCAGGAACAGCCAGGGCCAGCCGGACCCCGAGCAGATGCCCGAGTACCTGCGCCGCTTCTTCGAATTCCGGGGCGGCCCGCCGACGCCGCAGGACCAGATGGCCCTGGGTTCCGGTTTCATTGTTTCCAGCGACGGTTACATCGTCACCAATAACCACGTGGTCGAGGGGGCGGACAGCGTCCTGGTCCGCCTCAGCGACCGCCGCGAGTTCGATGCGGAGGTAATTGGCACTGATCCGCGGTCGGACCTGGCCCTGCTGAGGGTTGACGCCAAGGACCTGCCGTCGCTCACCCTGGCGGATGGGGACGACCTCGAGGTGGGTGAGTGGGTGCTGGCCATCGGTTCGCCTTTTGGCCTTGACTACTCCGTGGCCGCCGGCATCGTCAGCGCCAAGGGTCGCAGCCTGCCCACCGAGAATAACGAAAACTACGTGCCCTTTATCCAGACCGATGTCGCGATAAATCCCGGCAACTCCGGCGGCCCCCTGTTCAACATGGACGGGGAAGTGGTCGGGGTGAACTCGCAGATTTTCACCCGCAGCGGTGGCTCCATCGGGCTCTCCTTCGCGATCCCGGTCAGCGTCGTGCGCAACGTGGTCGACCAGTTGAAGGCCGGGGGGCGCGTGACCCGGGGCTGGCTCGGGGTGACGATCCAGGACGTGGACAAGAACCTTGCCGAGTCCTTCGGGCTGGATAGACCCCGCGGTGCCCTGGTGGTGCAGGTGGCACAGGACGGCCCGGCTGAGAAAGCGGGGCTGCAGGCGGGCGATGTCATTACCAGCTTCGGTGGCGAGGATATCCCCGCGTCCGCGGACCTGCCCCATATAGTCGGCCTGGTGGCGCCGGACACCGTGGTGCCGGTCGTGGTTGTGCGCGACAAGCAGCAGAAGACCCTGAAGGTCAAGGTCGGTGGCCTGGAGGCGGACGACAGCTTCAGCCTTGGGGGAGGGCAGGGTGGGGCTGGCCAGGGTGGCCGCCTGGGGATGGTCGTGGAAACTGCCCCGTCGGAAATCCTCGAGCGCCTGGGTATCAACGGCGGCGTTGTGGTGCGCGAGGTCCTGCCCGACTCGGTGGCGGCGAGCGCCGGGGTCCTGCCCGGGGACGTCATCACCCTGGTGGGCTCGAGCCCGATAAAGTCGGCCGAGGCCTATACGGCCGCGGTGGACCAGCTCAAGGGTGGCAGCTCGGTGCCGCTGCGCCTGATCCGCCGCGGCTCGCCGCTGTTCATCGGCCTGAAACTCAAGGACTGACGACTCCCCCACGGCCAGGCTGCGAGGCCGGGCCGAACATGGCGGTTATATCCGGGTTGGGGTACAATCGCGCTTTTTTTACAGGGCGACCGAGCGGGCCGCCCTTCCCCTGTTGTTTTGCTGCGCGGCACAGTGCTGGCCGGCGCTAATCGAGTCCTATTGAGTGAGTGATCTCAGCCACATCCGCAATTTTTCCATTATTGCCCATATAGACCATGGTAAATCCACCCTCGCTGACCGCTTTATCCAGCACTGCGGTGGCCTCAGCGCCCGGGAGATGGACGAGCAGGTGCTCGATTCCATGGACATCGAACGGGAGCGCGGTATCACCATCAAGGCCCAGAGTGTCACCCTGGACTACACCGCGAGGGACGGCCAGGTATACCAGCTCAATTTTATCGATACGCCCGGTCACGTGGATTTTTCCTATGAGGTTTCCCGCTCCCTCGCCGCCTGCGAAGGGGCCCTGCTGGTAGTCGACGCGGGGCAGGGAGTCGAGGCGCAGTCGGTGGCCAATTGCTACACCGCAATCGAGCAGGGGCTGGAGGTATTGCCGATCCTCAACAAGATGGACCTGCCCCAGGCCGACCCGGAACGGGTCAAGGTGGAGATCGAGGAGATCATCGGTATCGATGCCACCCACGCCTGCCTGGTCAGTGCCAAGTCAGGGCTCGGGATCGAGGATGCGCTGGAGACCCTGGTGCAGAAAATCCCGGCCCCCGAGGGCGACCGCGAGGCGCCGCTGCAGGCCCTCATCATCGACTCCTGGTTTGACAATTACCTCGGGGTGGTGTCGCTGGTGCGGGTCAAGAACGGCCGGTTGCGCAAGCGAGACCGGATCGTGGCGAAATCCATTGGCAAGACCCACCAGGTGGATGCGGTGGGGATATTCACGCCCAAGCGGCAGGAGTGCGATGTCCTGCAGGCGGGGGAAGTGGGTTTTGTGGTGGCTGGTATCAAGGATATCCACGGGGCTCCCGTCGGAGACACCCTGATACATGCGCTGCACCAGGAGGCGGTACCGGCCCTTCCCGGGTTCAAGCGGGTAAAACCCCAGGTGTACGCCGGCATATTCACCATCTCCTCGGACGATTATGAGGATTTTCGCGATGCCCTGGCCAAGCTGACCCTGAACGACGCCTCGCTGTATTACGAGCCGGAGACATCGGATGCCCTCGGCTTCGGTTTTCGCTGCGGCTTCCTCGGCATGCTGCATATGGAAATCGTGCAGGAGCGGCTGGAGCGGGAGTACGATCTCGACCTGATCACCACGGCCCCGACCGTCATCTACGAAGTGCTGAAGAAGAACGGCGAGCTGGTGCGCGTTGACAATCCCTCGAAATTGCCCGATGTGGGGGATATCGAAGAAATGCGCGAGCCCATCGCCCGCTGCAATATCCTGGTGCCCCATACTTACCTGGGCAATGTCATAACCCTTTGCGTCGAAAAACGCGGTGTGCAAAAAGACATGCTTTTCCTTGGCGCGCAGGTTTCGCTGACCTACGATATTCCCATGGCCGAGGTAGTGCTGGATTTCTTCGATCGCCTGAAGTCGGTGAGTCGCGGCTACGCGTCGCTGGACTACAGTTTCGAGCGATTTGAGCCGGCCACATTGTCTCGGCTGGATGTACTGATCAACGGTGAGCGGGTGGATGCGCTGGCTGTGATTGTGCATCGCGACCAGGTTCAGCACCGGGGGCGAGTGCTGACTGAAAAGATGCAGGAGCTCATACCGCGGCAGATGTTCGACGTGGCCATCCAGTGCGCCGTGGGTGGCAAGGTCGTAGCGAGGCAGACGGTGAAAGCACTGCGCAAGAACGTGACCGCCAAGTGTTATGGCGGCGACGTCAGTCGCAAGCGCAAGCTGCTGGATAAGCAAAAAGCGGGCAAGAAACGCATGAAACAGGTGGGTAGGGTGGAAATTCCCCAGTCAGCCTTCCTCGCAGTGCTCAAGGTAGATGGCTGACAGGTTAAAGTATGGATATTGATTTCCCCCTCATTCTCGTGATCCTGGTCTTCGGCAGCGGTATGATCTGGCTGCTCGATGCGCTGTTCCTCGCGCCCGGCCGCCGTCGGATCGTGACCGAACTGCAGGGACAGTACCCGCAGTGGCAGGACCAGGGCAGCGGTCAGGCGACGGAATACAGCAAGCGCGTGGCCGACGTGGCCCGCGAGCCGGTCGCGGTAGAGTATGCCAAGTCATTTTTCCCGGTGCTGCTGGTGGTGTTCGTGCTGCGCTCCTTCCTGGTCGAGCCGTTCCAGATCCCCTCGTCGTCCATGGTTCCCACCCTCGAGGTGGGGGACTACATCCTGGTCAACAAATATACCTTTGGTATCCGCCTGCCGGTGGTGCGTACCAAGGTGCTGGGCTTGAATGAGCCGCAGCGCGGCGATGTGATGGTATTTTTCCCGCCCCATATGAACGATACCTATTTCATA